>NZ_JBHVEU010000034.1:0-33743 GCF_042802075.1 Kitasatospora sp. NPDC057518 | reverse complement strand
GCCGTCGGGCTGGGCCGGGCGGCGCTGCTCGCGGCGGACGAGGACCCGCAGGACGGGATCGCCCGGCTGGTCGCCTGTCTGGCCTTCGAACTGCGGCTGCTGATCAGCGCGTTGGGCAAGTACACGCCCGCCGCCCTGGACCCGGAGGACGTCTGGCTCCCGGAAACGGCCGGGCCGTACCTCCACCCGTAGGACACGGGGCGCCGCCCCTTCGCTTGCGTGAACGTCCGATCCGTCCGATCCGTCCATCCCGCACGTCCTGTGCATCCCGTACCTCCCGTACAGAAGGAGAACCGCTGTGACGAACCCGTTCGAGGACGCCGAGGGCCGCTACCTGGTCCTGGTCAACGACCAGAACCAGCACTCCCTGTGGCCGAACGTGCTCGCGGTCCCGGCCGGCTGGACCACGGCCTTCGGCGAGAACGACCGCCAGGCCTGCCTGGAGTACATCGAGCAGCACTGGACCGATCTGGCGCCGCGCCCGACGACGGTCGGCTGACCCGCGGTCCCGGACCCCTTTTCCTCCATTCCGTTCGCACACCCGCGTGCGGCCCCGGCCAGGTGACGAGGCACCTGGCCGGGGCGGCCGGTCACGCGCATCGATCACCGCCGGATAGGCACCAGAGGGAGATGTCATGGCTCAGCAGATGGAACCGACGACCGGGCAGAAGGACACGGCCGAGGGCGGTCGCGCTCCCGAGTCGGCGCAGGAACAGCTCCTGTGCGGCCTCTTCGCCGAGGTCCTCGGGCTGCCGTCGGTGGGAGTCGATGACAACTTCTTCGCCCTGGGCGGCCATTCGGTCATCGCGACCCGGCTGATCAGCCGCATCCGCAGCACGCTCGGCGCGGAGCTCGGCATCCGGGACCTGTTCCGGAACCCGACCGTGGCCCGGGTGGCGGAGAAGCTGAAGGAGGGGCGTCCGGCGCGTCCGGCGCTGGTGGCGGGGGAGCGGCCGGAGGTGCTGCCGCTGTCGTTCGCGCAGCAGCGGCTGTGGTTCCTGGACCAGTTGGAGGGTGCGTCCGCGACGTACAACAGCCCGTTCGTGTTCCGGCTGCACGGGGCGGTGGACGTCGAGGCGCTGAGCGGGGCGATCGGTGACGTGGTCGGGCGGCACGAGGCGCTGCGGACGGTCTATCCGGCGGTCGACGGGCAGCCCCGCCAGGTGGTGCTGCCCGCGGGGGACGTCGAGGTGCCGTTCAGGGCCGAGCCGTGCACGGCGGAGGAGCTGGCGGAGCGGATCTCCGCCGAGGCCCTCGCCGCGTTCAACCTGTCCACCGGGCTGCCGTTGCGGGTGGTGCTGTTCACGGTCGCCGAGGGCGGGTCGGTGCTGGTGGTGACCTTGCACCACATCGCGAGTGACGGTTGGTCGATGGAGCCGTTGTGGGAGGGCGTGGCGTCGGCCTATCGGGCCCGCCTGGCGGGGGTTGCTCCGGAGTGGTCGCCGTTGCCGGTGCAGTACGCGGATTACACGTTGTGGCAGCAGGGTCTGTTGGGTGGGGTCCTGGATCAGCAACTCGCCTACTGGTCCGAGGTGTTGCGGGATGCGCCGCAGGAGGTGGCGCTGCCGTTGGACCGGCCTCGGTCGGGGCTGGCTTCGCGTGCGGGTGGTCTGGTGGAGTTCGGGCTGGACGCGGAGCTGCACGCGGAGTTGGAGGGGTTGGCGCGTCGGCACGGCGTGACGCTGTTCATGGTGCTGCACGCGGGCCTGGCGGCTCTGTTGTCGCGCCTGGGCGCGGGGACGGACATCCCCATCGGCACGGTGGTGGCGGGGCGTTCGGACGAGGCCTTGGACAAGCTGGTCGGGTTCTTCGTGAACACGCTGGTGCTGCGGACGGATGTGTCGGGTGCGCCGACCTTCGGTGAGTTGCTGGGGCGGGTCCGGGATACGGATCTGGCGGCGTTCACCCACCAGGACCTGCCGTTCGAGCGGCTGGTGGAGGAGCTGAACCCCGTCCGCTCCGCCTCGGTGCACCCGTTGTTCCAGGTGATGCTGGTCCTGCAGAACAACAACGAGTGCAGTCTCCGACTCCCGGGCCTGGTCGTGGAGCCGGAGTGCTCTGTGGCCGCCCCGGCCCGGTTCGACCTCAACCTGAGCTTCTCCGAGCACCACGACGCCGCCAACAGGCCGGCCGGCATCCGGGCCGAACTGCGCTACGCCGCCGACCTCTTCGACCACGGCACCGTCACCACCTTCGCGGAGCGCCTGCGCCGGGTGCTGGCCGCGATGGTCGCGAATCCGGACGGTTCGGTGGGGTCGGTTGAGGTGTTGGTGGGTGGCGAGCGTGAGTTGGTTGTGTCGGGGTGGGGTGGTGGTGGGGGTCCGGTGCCGTCGGGGACGGTGTCGGGGTTGTTCGGGGAGCAGGTGGTGCGGGCTCCGGGTGCGGTGGCGGTGGTGGATGGTGATCGCCGGTTGTCGTACGGGGAGTTGGATGTTCTGTCGGATCGGATGGCCGCGCGGTTGGTGGAGTCCGGTCTGGAGCGGGGCGGGTTGGTGGGGGTCTGCCTGGGGCGTGGGGCGGATCTTGTGGTGGCGTTGTTGGGTGTGTTGAAGGCGGGTGGTGGTTACACGCTGTTGGATCCGGAGTTCCCGCGGGAGCGGTCGGCGTTGGTGGTGGCCGAGGCGGGTGTGGGTCTGGTGGTGTCGAGTTCGGGGCTTCGGGGGTCGGTGGAGGGGCTCGCGGAGTGTGTGGTGTGGATGGATTCGCCCTGGGAACCGGCGGAGGAGTCGGCCGGGGTGGTGGTGCCGTCGGTGGTGGTGGGTCCGGAGGATGTGGCGTGTGTGATGTTCACGTCGGGTTCGACGGGTCGGCCGAAGGGTGTGGTGGCGCCGCATCGGGCGTTGGTGGGGACGTATCTGGGGCAGGAGTATTGCGAGTTCGGTCCGGGTGAGGTGTTTCTGCAGTGCTCGCCGGTGTCGTGGGACGGGTTCGCGCTGGAGTTGTTCGGTGCGTTGTTGCATGGTGCGGTGTGTGTGTTGCAGCCGGGGCAGAATCCGCAGCCGGCGGTGATCGAGAAGTTGGTGGTGGAGCATGGTGTGACGATGCTCCAGTTGTCGGCGAGTCTGTTCAATTTCCTGGTGGATGAGCATCCGGGGGCTTTTGCTGGGGTTCGGACGGCGTTCACGGGTGGTGAGGCCGGTTCGGTGGCGCATGTGGCGAAGGTGCTGGGTCTGTTTCCGGGGTTGCGGGTGGGCAACGGGTACGGTCCGGCGGAGAGTATGGGCTTCACGACGTGCCACGCGGTGACCGAGGAGGATCTGGGGTCGTCGTCGTTGCCGATCGGGCGTCCGGTGGGTAACAAGCGGGTGTTCGTGTTGGACGAGTGGTTGCGTCCGGTGCCGGCGGGTGTGGTGGGTGAGGTGTATGCGGCGGGGGCCGGTCTGGCGCACGGGTATGTGGGTCGGGCGGGTCTGACGGCGGAGCGTTTTGTGGCGAATCCGCTGGGTGTGGCGGGTGAACGGATGTACCGGACGGGCGACTTGGGTCGTTGGCGTGCGGACGGGGTGCTGGAGTACGTGGGGCGCGCGGACGACCAGGTGAAGATCCGGGGTTTCCGGGTCGAGCCGGGTGAGGTCGCGGCGGTGCTGCTGGCGCACGAGGCGGTGGCGCAGGCCGCGGTCGTGGCACGCGAGGACCGGCCGGGCGACAAGCGCCTGGTCGGCTACGTCGTCCCGGTGAACGGTCGGGACATGGACGCGGCGGAACTGCGTCACTTCCTGGTCAAACGCCTGCCGCGCCACATGGTGCCGTCGGCGGTGGTGGTGCTGGAGGCGCTGCCGATCACGCCGAACGGCAAGCTGGACCAGCGCGCACTTCCCGCGCCTGCCGCCACCGCCGTCGAGCCGGGCGGACGCGCACCGCGCTCGGTGCAGGAGGAACTGCTCTGCGGCATCTTCGCGGAGCTGCTTGGCCTGCCGTCGGTGGGGATCGACGACGACTTCTTCGCGCTGGGCGGGCACTCGCTCCTCGCGGCCCGGCTGATCAGCCGCATCCGCAGCACCTTCGGCGCCGAACTCGGGATCCGCGACCTGTTCGACGCCTCCACGGTCGTCGGCGTCGCCGAGAAGCTGAAGGACGGCCGCCCGGCGCGTCCGGCGTTGGTGGCGGGTGAGCGTCCGGAGGTGCTGCCGCTGTCGTTCGCCCAGCAGCGGCTGTGGTTCCTCGACCAGCTCGAAGGCGCTTCCGCCACGTACAACAGCCCGTTCGCGTTCCGCCTGCACGGGGCGGTGGACGTGGAGGCGCTGCGCGGGGCGATCGGCGATGTGGTCGGGCGGCATGAGGCGCTGCGGACGGTCTATCCCGCGGTCGACGGACAGCCCCGCCAGCTGGTGCTGCCCGCCCAGGACGTCCAGGTGCCCTTCACGGCCGTGGAGTGCGGGAGCGACGCGCTCGACGAGGCAGTGCGCGGGGCCGCGTTCACGCCGTTCGACCTGTCCACCGATCTGCCCGTACGGGTGGTGTTGTTCACGGTCGCCGAGGGCGGGTCGGTGCTGGTGGTGACCTTGCACCACATCGCGAGTGACGGTTGGTCGATGGAGCCGCTGTGGGAGGGCGTGGCGTCGGCCTACCGCGCGCGCCTGGCCGGGGTTGCTCCGGAGTGGTCGCCGTTGCCGGTGCAGTACGCGGATTACACGCTGTGGCAGCAGGGTCTGTTGGGTGGGGTCCTGGATCAGCAACTTGCCTACTGGTCGGGGGTGTTGCGGGATGCGCCGCAGGAGGTGGCGCTGCCGTTGGACCGGCCGCGGTCGGGGGTGGCTTCGCGTGCGGGTGGTCTGGTGGAGTTCGGGCTGGATGCCGGGCTGCATGCGGAGTTGGAGGGCCTGGCGCGTCGGCATGGCGTGACGCTGTTCATGGTGCTGCACGCGGGCCTGGCGGCCCTCTTGTCGCGCCTGGGCGCGGGGACAGACATCCCCATCGGCACGGTGGTGGCGGGGCGTTCGGATGAGGCGTTGGACAAGCTGGTCGGGTTCTTCGTGAACACGCTGGTGCTGCGGACGGATGTGTCGGGTGCGCCGACCTTCGGTGAGTTGCTGGGGCGGGTCCGGGACACGGATCTGGCGGCGTTCACCCACCAGGACCTGCCGTTCGAGCGCCTGGTGGAGGAGCTGAACCCCGTCCGCTCCGCCTCGGTGCACCCGTTGTTCCAGGTGATGCTGGTCCTGCAGAACAACAGCGCGGTCAGCCTCCAACTCCCGGGCATCACCCTGGAATCGGAGACCTTCGACACGGCGCCGGCCCGGTTCGACCTCAACTTCGCCTTCACCGAGGCCTGGGCTGCCGATGGCACGCCCGGTGGGATCCAGGTGGAGCTGCAGTACGCCGCGGACCTCTTCGACCACGGCACGGTGGAGGTGCTGGGCCGCCGTCTCGGTTTGCTGTTGACCGCCATGGTCGCGGATCCGGAGCAGTTGGTCGGGTCGGTTGAGGTGTTGGTGGGTGGCGAGCGTGAGTTGGTTGTGTCGGGGTGGGGTGGTGGTGGGGGTCCGGTGCCGTCGGGGACGGTGTCGGGGTTGTTCGGGGAGCAGGTGGTGCGGGCTCCGGGTGCGGTGGCGGTGGTGGATGGTGATCGCCGGTTGTCGTATGGGGAGTTGGATGTTCTGTCGGATCGGATGGCCGCGCGGTTGGTGGAGTCCGGGCTGGTGCGGGGTGGGTTGGTGGGGGTCTGCCTGGGGCGTGGGGCGGATCTCGTGGTGGCGTTGTTGGGTGTGTTGAAGGCGGGTGGTGGTTACACGCTGTTGGATCCGGAGTTCCCGCGGGAGCGGTCGGCGTTGGTGGTGGCCGAGGCGGGTGTGGGTCTGGTGGTGTCGAGTTCGGGGCTGCGGGGGTCGGTGGAGGGGCTCGCGGAGTGTGTGGTGTGGGTGGATGAGGAGTGGGAGCCGGCGGCGGGCGGGGTGGTGCCGTCGGTGGTGGTGGGTCCGGAGGATGTGGCGTGTGTGATGTTCACGTCGGGTTCGACGGGTCGGCCGAAGGGTGTGGTGGCGCCGCATCGGGCGTTGGTGGGGACGTATCTGGGGCAGGGGTATTGCGAGTTCGGTCCGGGCGAGGTGTTTCTGCAGTGCTCGCCGGTGTCGTGGGACGGGTTCGCGCTGGAGTTGTTCGGTGCGTTGTTGCATGGTGCGGTGTGTGTGTTGCAGCCGGGGCAGAATCCGCAGCCGGCGGTGATCGAGAAGTTGGTGGTGGAGCATGGTGTGACGATGCTCCAGTTGTCGGCGAGTCTGTTCAATTTCCTGGTGGATGAGCATCCGGGGGCTTTTGCGGGGGTTCGGACGGCGTTCACGGGTGGTGAGGCCGGTTCGGTGGCGCATGTGGCGAAGGTGCTGGGCTTGTTCCCGGGGTTGCGGGTGGGCAACGGGTACGGTCCGGCGGAGAGCATGGGCTTCACGACGTGCCACGCGGTGACCGAGGAGGATCTGGGGTCGTCGTCGTTGCCGATCGGTCGGCCGGTGGGCAACAAGCGGGTGTTCGTGTTGGACGAGTGGTTGCGTCCGGTGCCGGCGGGTGTGGTGGGTGAGGTGTATGCGGCGGGGGCCGGTCTGGCGCACGGGTATGTGGGTCGGGCGGGTCTGACGGCTGAGCGGTTTGTGGCGAATCCGCTGGGTGCGGCGGGTGAACGGATGTACCGGACGGGCGACTTGGGTCGTTGGCGTGCGGACGGGGTGCTGGAGTACGTGGGGCGTGCGGACGACCAGGTGAAGATCCGGGGCTTCCGGGTCGAGCCGGGCGAGGTCGCGGCGGTCCTGCTGGCGCACGAGGCGGTGGCGCAGGCCGCGGTCGTGGCACGCGAGGACCGACCGGGAGACAAGCGCCTCGTCGGCTACGTGGTGCCGGTCGCGGGCCGGGAGGTCGATCCCGACGAGCTGCGGCGTTTCGCCGCGGGGCGGCTGCCGCGCCACATGGTGCCGTCGGCGGTGGTGGTGCTGGAGGCACTGCCGATCACACCGAACGGCAAGCTGGACCAGCGCGCGCTGCCCGCGCCTGCCGCCGCCGCTGTCGAGCCGAGCGGTCGGGCGCCGCGTTCCGCGCAGGAGGAGATCCTGTGCGTGGTGTTCGCGGAGGTGCTGGGCCTGCCGTCGGTGGGGATCGACGACGACTTCTTCGCCCTGGGCGGGCACTCGCTCCTCGCGGCCCGGCTGATCAGCCGGATTCGCAGTACCTTCGGCGCGGAACTCGGGATCCGCGACCTGTTCGACGCCTCCACGGTCGTCGGCGTCGCCGAGAAGCTGAAGGAGGGGCGGCCGGCGCGTCCGGCGTTGGTGGCGGGTGAGCGTCCGGAGGTGCTGCCGCTGTCGTTCGCGCAGCAGCGGCTGTGGTTCCTCGACCAGCTCGAAGGCGCTTCCGCCACGTACAACAGCCCGTTCGCGTTCCGGCTGCACGGGGCGGTGGACGTGGAGGCGCTCCGTGCGGCGATCGGCGACGTGGTCGGCCGGCACGAGGCGCTGCGGACGGTCTATCCGGCGATCGACGGCCAGCCGCGTCAGCTGGTGCTGCCGGCCGGTGAGGTCGAGGTGCCGTTCAGGGTCGAGCCGTGCGCGGCTTCGGAGGTGGCGGGGCGGATCGAAGCCGAGGCCTTCGCCGTCTTCGACCTCTCCGTCGAACTTCCCTTGCGGGTCGTGCTGTTCACGCTTGGCGAGGACGAGTCGGTCCTGGTCCTGACCCTGCACCACATCGCCAGCGACGGTTGGTCCTCCGGCCCGCTCTGGCAGGGGGTCACGTCGGCCTACCGGGCCCGGCTGGCCGGAGCTGCCCCGGAGTGGGAGCCGCTGGCGGTCCAGTACGCGGACTACACCCTCTGGCAGCACAACCAGCTCGAGGAGGCTCTCGACCAGCAACTCGCCTACTGGTCAGAGGCGTTGAGGGACGCGCCGCAGGAGGTTGCCCTGCCCTTCGACCGGCCCCGACCCGCTTCCGCGTCGCATGAGGGCGAGCTGCTGGAGTTCCATGTCGGCCCCGAGTTGCACGCGGAGTTGGACGTGTTGGCGCGTCGGCATGGTGTGACGCTGTTCATGGTGCTGCACGCGGGCCTGGCGGCTCTGCTGTCGCGGATGGGTGCGGGGACGGACCTCCCGATCGGCACGGTCGTCGCCGGGCGTTCGGATGAGGCCTTGGACGAGCTGGTCGGGTTCTTCGTGAACACGCTGGTGCTGCGGACGGATGTGTCGGGTGCGCCGACCTTCGGTGAGTTGCTGGGCCGGGTCCGGGATGCGGACCTGGCGGCTTTCACGCACCAGGACCTGCCGTTCGAGCGCCTGGTGGAGGAGTTGAACCCGGTGCGTTCGCTGGGCCGGCACCCGCTGTTCCAAGTGATGCTGGTCCTGCAGAACAACGAGGAGGGCAGCCTCCAGCTCCCGGATGTCGTGGTGAGTACGGAGTCCTTCGGGACGCCGCCCGCCAAGTTCGACCTCAACCTGACGTGCGTCGAGAACCGTGACGCCGCCAATGCGCCTGCCGGTATCACGGTGGTCCTGCAGTACGCGACCGATCTGTTCGACCAGGGGACCGCGGGTCTGGTGGCGGAGCGGTTGGTGCGCTTGCTCGGGGTGGCGGTCGGGGATCCGGAGGTTCCGGTGTCCGGCTGGGAGGTGTTCGACTCGCCTGAGCAGGAGCGGTACTTCCTCAGCCGGGCGGAGCGTGCGCGGGCCGGTGCCGTCGAGGCTGTGGAGGTGCAGGGGCATCGTGGTCCGAGGACGGCGCAGGAGGAGATCCTGTGCGCGTTCTTCGCCGAGGTTCTTGGTGTTCCGTCGGTGGGCATCGATGACAACTTCTTCGCCCTGGGCGGGCATTCGCTCCTGGCGACGCGCCTGATCAGCCGGATTCGTACCACGTTGAACGCCGAGCTGGGCATCCGCGACCTGTTCCGTAACCCGACGGTGGTCGGGGTGATGGAGAAGCTGAAGGAGGGCCGTCCGGCCCGTCCGGCGTTGGTGGCGGGTGAGCGTCCGGAGGTGCTGCCGCTGTCGTTCGCCCAGCAGCGGCTGTGGTTCCTGGACCAGCTCGAAGGCGCCTCTGCCACCTACAACAGCCCGTTCGCGTTCCGCCTGCACGGCGCGGTGGACGTCGAGGCCCTGCGCGGGGCGATCGGCGACGTGGTCGGCCGCCACGAGGCCCTGCGGACGATCTACCCGGCGGTCGACGGCCAGCCCCGCCAGCTGGTGCTGCCCGCCCAGGACGTCCAGGTGCCGTTCAGGGTCGAGCCGTGCACGGCCGAGGAGCTGGCCGAGCGGATCGAGGCCGAGGCCTTCACCACCTTCAGCCTCTCCGCTGAACTTCCGTTGCGGGTGGCCCTGTTCACCCTCGGCACGACCGAGTCCGTCCTCGTCCTGACCCTGCACCACATCGCCAGTGACGGCTGGTCCTCGGGCCCGCTCTGGTCGGGCATCGCCTCGGCCTACCGTGCCCGTCTGGCCGGCCTGGTCCCGCAGTGGGAGCCGCTGGCCGTCCAGTACGCGGACTACACGCTCTGGCAGCACAACCAGCTGGGCGAGATCCTCGACGAGCAGTTGAAGTACTGGCGTAACGCGCTGGGAGAGCTGCCGCAGGAGATGGCCCTGCCCTTCGACCGATCCCGTCCTGCCTCCGCGTCGCATGAGGGTGAGCTGCTGGAGTTCCATGTCGGCCCCGAGCTGCACGCGGAGTTGGACGCGTTGGCGCGTCGGCACGGCGTGACGCTGTTCATGGTCCTGCACGCGGGCTTGGCGGCTCTGCTGTCGCGCTTCGGTGCGGGGACGGACCTCCCGATCGGCACGGTGGTGGCCGGGCGTTCGGATGAGGCCCTGGACGAGTTGGTCGGGTTCTTCGTGAACACGCTGGTGTTGCGGACGGATGTGTCGGGTGAGCCGACCTTCGGTGAGTTGTTGGGTCGGGTTCGGGATGCGGACCTGGCGGCGTTCACGCACCAGGACCTGCCGTTCGAGCGGCTGGTGGAGGAGTTGAACCCGGTGCGTTCGCTGGGCCGGCACCCGCTGTTCCAGGTGATGCTCGTTCTGCAGAACAACGACGAGGGCACCCTCCAACTCCCGGGCCTCACCGCTCAGCCCGAGTCCTTCGGGACGCCGCCCGCGAAGTTCGACCTCAACCTCACCTGCGTCGAGAACCGTGACGCCGCCAACGCGCCTGCCGGTATCACTGCCGTTCTGCAGTATGCGACCGATCTGTTCGACCAGGGGACCGCGGGTCTGGTGGCGGAGCGGTTGGTGCGCTTGCTCGGGGTGGCGGTCGGGGATCCGGAGGTTCCGGTGTCCGGCTGGGAGGTCTTCGACTCGCCTGAGCAGGAGCGGTACTTCCTCAGCCGGGCGGAGCGTGCGCGGGCCGGCGCGGTCGGGGCTGTGGAGGTGCAGGGGCATCGTGGTCCGAGGACGGCGCAGGAGGAGATCCTGTGCGCGTTCTTCGCCGAGGTCCTCGGCGTACCGTCGGTGGGCATCGATGACAACTTCTTCGCTCTGGGCGGCCATTCGCTCCTGGCGACGCGCCTGATCAGCCGCATCCGCACGACCCTCAACGCTGAGCTCGGCATCCGCGACCTGTTCCGTAACCCGACCGTCGTCGGGGTGATGGAGAAGCTGAAGGAGGGCCGTCCGGCGCGTCCGGCGTTGGTGGCGGGTGAGCGTCCGGAGGTGCTGCCGCTGTCGTTCGCCCAGCAGCGGCTGTGGTTCCTCGACCAGCTCGAAGGCGCTTCCGCGACCTACAACAGCCCGTTCGCGTTCCGCCTGCGCGGCGCGGTGGACGTTGAGGCCCTGCGCGGGGCGATCGGTGACGTGGTCGGCCGGCACGAGGCGCTGCGGACGATCTACCCCGCGGTCGACGGCCAGCCCCGCCAGCTGGTCCTGCCCGCCCAAGACGTCCAGGTGCCGTTCAGGGTCGAGCCGTGCACGGCCGAGGAGGTGGCCGAGCGGATCGAAGCCGAGGCCTTCACCACCTTCAAGCTCTCGACTGAACTTCCCTTGCGGGTGGCGCTGTTCACCCTCAGTGCGACCGAGTCCGTCCTCGTCCTGACCCTGCACCACATCGCCAGTGACGGGTGGTCCTCGGGCCCGCTCTGGTCGGGCATCGCCTCGGCCTACCGTGCCCGTCTGGCCGGTCTCGTCCCGCAGTGGGAGCCGCTGGCCGTCCAGTATGCGGACTACACGCTCTGGCAGCACAACGAGCTCGGCGCGACCATGGACCAGCAACTCGCGTACTGGTCCGAGGCGTTGAGGGATGCGCCGCAGGAGGTCGCTCTGCCCTTCGACCGGCCCCGCCCCGCCACCGCCTCACACGAGGGCGACCTGCTGCAGTTCCACGTCGACCCCGGCCTGCACGCCGAACTGGACGCCTTGGCACGCCGGCACGGCGTGACGCTGTTCATGGTCCTGCACGCGGCTCTGGCGGCTCTGCTGTCCCGCTTGGGCGCCGGCACGGACATCCCCATCGGCACGGTCGTCGCCGGACGTTCGGACGAGGCCCTGGACGACCTCGTCGGGTTCTTCGTGAACACCCTGGTGCTGCGGACCGACGTCTCGGCGGAGCCGACCTTCGGCGAACTGCTGGACCGGGTCCGAGACGCTGACCTGGCGGCGTTCACCCACCAGGACCTGCCGTTCGAGCGCCTGGTCGAGGAGTTGAACCCGGTGCGTTCGCTGGGCCGGCACCCGCTGTTCCAGGTGCTCCTGGTCCTGCAGAACAACGACGAGGGCACCCTCCAGCTCCCCGGCCTCACCGCCCAGCCCGAGTCCTTCGGGACGCCGCCCGCCAAGTTCGACCTCAACCTCACCTGCGTCGAGAACCGCGACGCCGCCAACGCGCCCTCCGGCATCCTCGCTGTTCTCCACTACGCCACCGACCTCTTCGACCGCGACACCATGACCCTGCTGGCGGACCGCCTGATCCGGTTGCTCGGGGTGGCGGTCGGGGATCCGGAGGTTCCGGTGTCCGGCTGGGAGGTGTTCGACTCTCCCGAGCAGGAGCGGTACTTCCTCAGTCGGGCGGAGCGGGCGCGGGCCGGTGCCGTCGAGGCTGTGGAGGTGCAGGGGCATCGTGGTCCGAGGACGGCGCAGGAGGAGATCCTGTGCGCCTTCTTCGCCGAGGTCCTCGGCGTACCGTCGGTGGGCATCGATGACAACTTCTTCGCTCTGGGCGGCCATTCGCTCCTCGCGACGCGCCTGATCAGCCGCATCCGCACGACCCTCAACGCCGAGCTCGGCATCCGCGACCTCTTCCGCAACCCGACCGTCGTCGGGGTGATGGAGAAGCTGAAGGAGGGCCGCCCGGCGCGTCCGGCGTTGGTGGCGGGGGAGCGTCCGGAGGTGCTGCCGCTGTCGTTCGCCCAGCAGCGGCTGTGGTTCCTCGACCAGCTCGAAGGCGCCTCTGCCACCTACAACAGTCCGTTCGCGTTCCGCCTGCACGGCACGGTGGACGTCGAGGCCCTGCGAGGGGCGATCGGCGACGTGGTCGGCCGCCACGAGGCCCTGCGGACGATCTACCCCGCGATCGACGGCCAGCCCCGCCAGCTGGTCCTGCCCGCCCAGGACGTCCAGGTGCCCTTCAGGGTCGAGCCGTGCACGGCGGACGAGGCCGCAGGGCGGATCGAGGCCGAGGCCTTCACCGCCTTCGACCTCTCCGCCGAACTCCCTCTGCGGGTGGCCCTGTTCACCCTCGGCGCGACCGAGTCCGTCCTCGTCCTGACCCTGCACCACATCGCCAGTGACGGCTGGTCCTCCGGTCCGCTCTGGCAGGGCATCGCCTCGGCCTACCGGGCCCGCCTGGCCGGCCTCGTCCCCGACTGGGAGCCGCTGGCCGTCCAGTACGCGGACTACACCCTCTGGCAGCACAACGAGCTCGGCGACACCATGGACCAGCAACTCGCCTACTGGTCCGAAGCACTGAGGGGTTCGCCGCAGGAAGTGGCTCTGCCCTTCGACCGGCCCCGACCGGTCACTGCCTCGCACGAGGGCGACCTGCTGCAGTTCCACGTCGGCCCCGAGCTGCACGCCGAACTGGACGCGGTGGCGCGTCGGCACGGCGTGACGCTGTTCATGGTCCTGCACGCGGCTCTGGCGGCTCTGCTGTCGCGCCTCGGCGCCGGCACGGACATCCCCATCGGCACGGTGGTGGCCGGGCGTTCGGACCAGGCGCTGGACGACCTGGTCGGGTTCTTCGTCAACACCCTGGTCCTGCGGACGGACCTCTCGGACGCCCCCAGCTTCGGCGACCTGCTGGGTCGGGTCCGGGACACCGACCTGGCGGCCTTCACCCACCAGGACCTGCCGTTCGAGCGGCTCGTCGAGGAGCTGAACCCCGTTCGCTCCAGCTCCGTGCATCCGCTGTTCCAGGTGATGCTGGTCCTGCAGAACAACGACGAGGGCACCCTTCAACTCCCGGGCCTCACTGCTCAGCCCGAGTCCTTCGGGATGCCGCCCGTCAAGTTCGACCTCAACCTCACCTGCGTCGAGAGCCGCGACGCCGTCGGCGCCCCCTCCGGCATCCTCGCTGTTCTCCACTACGCCACCGACCTCTTCGACCGCGACACCATGGCCCTACTGGCGGACCGCCTGCTCCGGCTGCTGACCGCCCTGGTCGCGGACCCGGACCAGTCGATCGAGGCGGTCGACATCCTGAGCCCGGCCGAGCGCCGGCAGATCCTCGTCGAGTGGAACGACACCACGCGCGTCCCGGCGGACACCGGGCTGGTCCCGGAGATCTTCGAGGGGCACGCCCGGCGGACGCCGGACGCGACCGCGCTCGTCTTCCAGGGCGAGGTTCTGACGTTTCGTCAGCTCAACGCTCGGGCGAACCGCCTGGCGCGGCTGCTGATCGACCGCGGGGTGGGGCCGGAGCAGTCCGTGGCCGTCCTGCTCCCGCGGGGTACGGACCTGGTCGTCTCGCTGCTGGCGATCCTGAAGGCCGGGGCCTGCTACGTCCCGGTCGACCCGGAGTACCCGGTCGAGCGGGTCGGGTACATGCTCGACAACTGCCGGCCCGGCCTGGTGATCACCGGCGGGGACACCGCCGAGCGGTTCGCCGGTCTGGCCGGCCGGGTGCCGCACCTGCTGGACCTGGCGGAGCCGTCGCTGGGCGCCGAGCTGGCCCGCCGGTCCGACGCCGACGTGTCGGACGCCGACCGGCTCGCGCCCCTGCGTCCCGGGCACGCGGCGTACGCCATCTTCACCTCCGGGTCGACGGGGACGCCGAAGGGCGTGCTCGTCGAGCACCGCTCCCTCGCCAACCTCGTCCACAGCCACCGGGAGGACGTCTACCGGGCCGACATCGCCTCGGCCGGCCGTCCCCTGCGGGCCGCCATGATCGGGGCGACGACCTTCGACGCCAGCTGGCTGCTGTTCTTCTGGCTGCTGGACGGCCACGAGCTGCACCTGGTGGACGACGAGACGCGCCGGACGCCGGAGCTCCTGGTCGACTACATCGACGGCGAGCGGATCGACTACCTGGAGACGACCCCGACGTACTGCCGGCAGCTGGTCGAGCTGGGGATGCTCTCCGAGCAGCGCGCCTCCCGCCCCCGGATCGTGGACGTCGGCGGTGAGGCCGTCGACGAGGCGCTCTGGGATGTTCTGCGGCGGGCCGGGGTCACCGCCAACAACCAGTACGGTCCCACCGAGTGCACCGTGTACAGCACGAACGCCGTGATCGGCGAGTACGAGCGGCCGGTCATCGGCCGGCCGATCCGCAACACCCGGCTCTACGTCCTGGACGACCGACTGCGGGTGGTCCCGCCGGGCGTTCCCGGCGAGCTGTACATCGCCGGGGAGAGCCTCGCCCGCGGCTACCTGGGCCGGCCGGGTCTGACGGCCGAGCGCTTCGTGGCGGATCCGTTCGGTGCGGCGGGCGAGCGGATGTACCGCACCGGCGACCTCGTGCGGTGGCGCGCCGACGGCGCCCTGGAGTACGTGGGCCGCGCGGACGACCAGGTGAAGATCCGGGGCTTCCGGATCGAGCCGGGCGAGGTCGCCGCGGTGCTGATGGCGCACGAGGCGGTGGCGCAGGCCGCCGTGGTGGTGCGCGAGGACCAGCCGGGGGAGAAGCGCCTGGTGGGCTACGTGGTGCCGGTCGCCGACCGGGCGGCCGACCCGGAGGAGCTTCAGCGCTTCGCCGCGGGCCGTCTGCCGCGGCACATGCTGCCGTCGGCGGTCGTGGTGCTGGAGGACCTGCCGATGACCTCGCACGGCAAGCTGGACCAGCGGGCGCTGCCGGCGCCGGTCGCCGGTGCGGGAGGCGGCGGACGGGCCGCGCGCTCGGCGCAGGAGGAGATCCTGTGCGCGGTCTTCGCCGAGGTCCTCGGGGTGCCGTCGGTGGGCATCGACGACGACTTCTTCCTCCTGGGCGGGCACTCGCTGCTCGCGGCCCGGCTGATCGGCCGGATCCGCACCGCCCTCGGCGCCGAGATCGGCATCCGGGACGTCTTCGACGCCCCCACCGTCGCCGCGCTCGCCGGCCGGCTGGACGACGCGGGGGACGGGGATGGCGCGCTCGCCACCCTGCTGCCGCTGCGCAGGAGCAGCGGCCCGGCGGCCCGGCCGCTGTTCTGCGTGCACCCCGCGGCCGGCGTCAGCTGGGTCTACTCGGGCCTGCTCCGCCACCTCGACGGCGGCCGTGCCCTGTACGGTCTCCAGGCCCGCGGCCTGCTGGCCCCCGAGGCCGTTCCGGCCGGCCTCGACGCCATGGTCGACGACTACCTGGCGCTGATCCGCTCCGTCCAGCCGCAGGGCCCGTACGCGCTGCTGGGGTGGTCGTTCGGCGGGGTCGTGGCGCACGAACTCGCCGTCCGGTTGCAGGAGGAGGGCGAGGAGGTCGAGGCGCTCACCCTGATGGACAGCTTCCCGAGCGGAGGCGGCGGCGGATCGGCCGAACCGGCCCGGGAGTTGACCGGTGCGGAGGCCGTCCGGGCGCTCCTGGAGTCGCTCGGCCACGACCCGGAGTCCGCGCGGGCCGCGGACGGTCCGTTCGCCCTGCTCGGCGACGCCGCGCTGGAGGCGATGGCCAGGGTCTTCCTCGCGAACATCGCGGTGCTGGACTCCTTCAAGTCCCGTACGTTCAGGGGCGATGTGCTGTTCTTCGAAGCGACCAGGGAGGAGCCGCGCCCCCCGGTGCGGCCGGAGGACTGGCGGGCCCACGTCACCGGTCGGATCGAGGTGCACCGGGTGACCGGGCGGCATGGTGAAATGACGAGGCCCGATCAGCTCGCCCAGATCGGCCCCGTTCTCGCCGCCTGGCTGGCCGGCGGGCGCGACCGGTCCTAGCCGGTGGGGCCGGCGGCCCGTGCGCCGACCGGCGTACGGGCCGCGCGGCGGTCCTGCTCCCCGCGCCGGCGTCGGCCGCGGGGTGCCGGAGGGGACGCAACCAGTGGGCGGCTCCGGGCAGTTCGGATTTCCTACCGCGACAGATCGGAGCGTTCAATGGGCAACGGCACACGTGGCGGCTTGCTCCGCCGCCACCGGGACTTCCGGCTCCTCTGGTTAGGCGAGACGGCGGGGCGCTTCGGCCAGTCGGTCACGGTCCTCGCCGTTCCGCTGATCGCCGTGTCGACCCTGCACGCCGACACCTTCGAGGTCAGCCTGCTGAGCGCGGCGCCCTGGGTGCCGTGGCTGGTCATCGGCCTTCCGGTGGGCGTCTGGGTGGACCGGCTGCGGCGCAGGCAGGTGATGTTCTGGGCCAACGTCATCTGCTTCGCGCTCTTCGCCAGCGTCCCGGTCGCGGCGTGGGCCGGAGTGCTGGGGGTGACCCAACTGCTGCTCGTGGCCCTGCTCGCGGGCGCCGCCACGGTGTTCTTCCAGACCGCGTACACCGCCTACCTGCCGGACCTGGTGAAACCGGAGGACCAGGCCGAGGGCAACGCCAAGCTCCAGGGCAGCGCCTCCGCGGCGCAGATCGCCGGGCTCGGCTGCGGCGGCCTGCTCATCCAACTCGCGGGCGCCGCCAACGGGATGCTGGTCAACACGACGACCTTCCTGCTGGCGACCCTCTGCCTGGTCGCCATCCGGCACCGGGAGTCCGCGCCCGAGCGGGTCCAACGGCCGCGCGGCGCCATGGCCAAGGAGATCCGGGAGGGGCTGGGACTGCTCTTCGGCGACCCCTTCCTGCGGAGCCTGGCGCTCTTCGGGGCGGCGTCCAACCTCGCCCTGACCGGGTACCAGTCGCTCATGGTCGTCTTCCTGGTCCGTGAGGTCGGCCTGTCCTCCGGCGAGATCGGCAGCCTCGCGATGGTCAGCGGCATCGGCGGTGTGCTGGGGGCGTTCGTCGTGCGCCGGGTCAGCGCCAGGCTGGGCAGCGGACGCGCCCTGCTGGTGTTCGAGCTGGTGCTGCCGGCGCTGGCCCTGCTCATCCCGCTGGCCGGCCCCGGGTGGGGCCTGCTGATGATCGTCCTCGCCTACAGCGGGGTGGCGATCGGCATCGTGGCGGGCAACGTCATCAAGTCCGGGTTCGTCCAGAGCTACGTCCCGAGCGCCGTGCTCGGCCGGCTCGTGGCGAGCTCCGCGTTCCTCAACTACGGGACGATGCCGCTGGGCGCCCTGCTCGGGGGCGCGCTCGGCACCTGGCTCGGCCTGCGCCCGGCCCTGTGGATCCTGACCGCGGGCGTACCGGCGGCGGCCCTCTTCCTCTACTGCTCCCCGATCCGCCGCCACCGGGACCTGCCGACCGGGCAGCTGCCCGGGCACCGGCCGCAGGCCGAGCCGGAAGCGGTCGAGGCGGTGCGGTAGAGCTTGTCGCGGAAGGTTCGGGCGCCGGGGCGGGGCACCTGAACGGGGGAGTCCCCCGCGCGGCGGGCGGGTGCGGCCGGTGAGCATGTAGTCCGACCGCCCGTGGCGCCGGGCCGGGTCCGCGGCGCGCGTCGGCGGGCGGGCACGGCCGCCCCGGGAACCCGCGGCGCAGGCCCGCGAGCCCCGCCGGGGGACTCCCCGAGGAAGGAAGCACCCGCCATGGAGGCATCGGCACAGATCGGCGTGACGGGGCTCGCGGTGATGGGCCGCAACCTGGCGCGGAACTTCGCCCGCAACGGCTACACGGTCGCGGTGCACAACCGGAGCGAGGGCCGGACCAAGTCCCTGGTCGAGGAGTTCGGCCACGAGGGCGCGTTCGTCCCGGCGTGGTCGCCGCAGGAGCTGGTGGCCGCGCTGGAGCGCCCCCGCCGGCTGCTGATCATGGTGAAGGCCGGCCGGGCCACCGACGAGGTCATCGAGGAGTTCGCCCCGCTGCTGGAGGCGGGCGACATGCTCATCGACGGTGGCAACGCCCACTTCGCCGACACCCGCCGCCGGGAGCGGGCGCTGCGCGAGCGCGGCATCCACTTCGTCGGGACCGGCGTCTCCGGCGGGGAGGAGGGCGCGCTGCACGGCCCCTCGGTGATGCCCGGCGGCTCCGCCGAGTCCTACGCCGTCCTCGGCCCGATGCTGGAGCGGATCAGCGCCCACGTGGACGGCGACCCGTGCTGCACCCACATCGGCACCGACGGGGCCGGCCACTTCGTGAAGATGGTGCACAACGGCATCGAGTACGCCGACATGCAGCTCATCGCCGAGGCCTACCACCTGCTGCGGGAGGTCGGCGGGTACGCCCCCGCCGAGATCGCCGAGACCTTCCGGCGCTGGAACGAGGGGCGGCTCGACTCCTACCTGATTGAGATCACCGCCGAGGTGCTCGCCCACACCGACGCCGCCACCGGCGAGCCCTTCGTCGACGTCGTCCAGGACGCCGCGGAGCAGAAGGGCACCGGACGCTGGACCGTCCAGACCGCCCTCGACCTCGGCTCCCCGGTCACCGCCATCGCCCAGGCCACCTTCGCCCGGGTCGCCTCCGCCCGGGCCGAGCTGCGGGCGGCCTACCGGCCGCTGCCCGGGGGCGGCCGGCAGGAGTTGCGCCCGCACGAGGCCGAGCGCTTCACCCGGGACGTCGAGCAGGCCCTCTACGCGTCCAAGGTCATCGCCTACGACCAGGGCTGGACGATGATCCGCGACGCCGCGGCCGAGTACGGCTGGGACATCGACCTGGGGGCGGTGGCGAGGATCTGGCGCGGCGGGTGCATCATCCGCGCCGCGTTCCTCGACCGGATCCGTGCCGCCCACGCGGCCAACCCCGACCTGGTCAGCCTGCTCGCCGAGGAGGAGTTCGCGGCCGAGGTCTCCGACGCCCAGGCGGCCTGGCGCACGGTGGTGGCCGGCGCGGCCCAGCACGGCATCCCGGTGCCGGCCTTCTCCGCCGCGCTCGCCTCCTACGACACCCTGCGCAGCCCGCACCTGCCCGCTGCGCTGATCCAGGGGCAGCGCGACTTCTTCGGCGCCCACACCTACCGCCGCACCGACCGCCCGGGCAGCTTCCACACCCTCTGGGCCGAGCCCGGCCGCCCCGAGGTGCGGACGGACGGCGGGACGGCGTAGCCGGATGGCCCCGGCGCCCCGGGGGGGGCGGGCGTCAGGGCCTCTCCGGGGCGGGCCTCAGGGCGTCTCCGGGACGGTCCTCCGCTCCGCCGCCCGCTCGATCTCCGCGAGCATGTCGCGCGGGAACCAGAGGCTGCTCGCGCCCGCGAGGGCGACGGCCGCCGCGCCGACCAGCACCGGCACGATGCCGACCCGGGAGGCGAGCCACCCGCCGACGAAGGCGCCGACGGGCAGGGTGGCGGTCAGCACGGCCTGGAGGAAGGCGTTGACGCGGCCCAGCAGGTGGGCGGGGGTGACGAGTTGGCGCCCGGTGGTCATGGCGATCGACCAGATGGTGGCCATCAGTCCGAACAGCAGCTGGTACAGGACCAGCACGGCGAAGGACAGCCCCAGGGAGGCCGCCGGGATGAGGAAGAGGGCGGCGCCCGCGCCCACGGCGCACAGCCGGATGGCCCGGGCCATGCCCAGCGCCCGGGTCACGGAGGTCGCGACCAGCACGCCGGTGCCCATGCCGACGGCGTACGCCGCGTAGACCGTGCCGAGCTGCCACGGGGGCAGCTGCAGCTCCCGGTCGGCGTACAGGACGAACAGGCCGCCGCCGGCCCCGCCGCCGAGGTTGAGCCCGGCCGCGGCCAGCGCCTGGCGGCGCAGCAGGGTCTCGCGCCGGATGACCGCGAGGCCCTCCCGCAGGGCGTCGAGGCGGGAGCGCGCGCCGCTGCCCGCCTCCTGCGCGGACCGGTTCAGCGCGGCCGGCAGCGCGAGGAACAGGGCCCCGCCGGCGAGGTAGGCGGCGCACTCGACCAGCAGCGCCGGGGCCGGGTCGATCAGGCCGATCAGGATGCCGCCGAGCGCCGGCCCGCCGATCAGGCCGATGGTCCGGGCCCCGGTGAGCGAGGAGTTGGCCGGCAGCAGGCGGTCCGGGGGCACCAGGCGGGGCAGACAGGACTGCAGGGCGACGCCCTGCGCGGAGTTCAGCGCCCCGGAGGCGGCGGCCGCGGCGAACAGGTGCGGCCAGGTCAGGCCGTCCAGCGCGGCGGCGAGCGGCACGCTGCCGATGGCGGGGACCTGCAGCCAGGACACCGCTACCAGCATCCGCCGCAACCGGGCCCGGTCGACGGCCACGCCGATCAGCGGGCTGAGCAGGACGCCGGGCAGGTAGGTCATCGCCATCAGCGCCGAGGCGCCCAGCGGGCCGGCGTGCAGGTGGGCGATGGCCAGCAGCGGCAGCGCCAGCGCGGTGACCTGACGCCCCACCGAGCTGGTCGTCTGCTCCGTGACCAGCAGCAGCAGCGGCCGGTGTCGGCGCAGCGGTACGGATTCCGAGGCCTTGGCCGGGGCCGGGGTGGCGGCCGGGGTCGCGGGCGGGCCGGACTCCGGGGGTATGGACGACTCCTCGGCCGTGGAGGATCCCATGTATCAAACTCCTGTGTCGGGCACGGTCCAGTGGCGGATACGGGGCGGGAGCGTCACCGCCCAGCCCCGGGTGACGAGTACGAGGCCCTCGGACGCCGGCACGGACACCGCCTCACGGCCCGTACTGCCGAGGTCGTCCAGGGCAGTGGGGGTCAGGCAGGCCCGGAAGGTGGCCACCAGGTCGGGGTGGTCCAGGGCGAAGCGGGCCGAGGCGTCCGGGTCGCGGCGGTCGCGGACCTGGAGGACGTCCGGTCCCCGGATGCGCAGGCCCCACGTGCTCTCGGCGGCCCGTGGCGGGGAGTCACGGAAGTAGTCCATGCCGATGATGTTGTCGACCGTGATGACGTCGAGCAACTTGTGCTGGTGGACGAGCCGTTCGGTCTCGGACTACGCCCGGCTCGCGGCCGTGGAGAAGGCGTACGACCCGGCGAACGTCCTGCGCGGCAACCGGAACATCCGGCCCGAGGGGGAGCAGGGGCAGGCGGCGTCGGGTGGTCCGGGCCTAGTTCGGCGCGGAACCGCCCGGCCCGGCGACCAGCCAGTGCGCGGGCAGCTCGATCCGGGAGCCGTCGGCGGCGGACTCCGTGGTGGCCAGCGGCAGTTCGCCGGTGGCGAGGACGTCGAGGCCGGCCGTGCGGAACAGCTCCGGGAAGACCGCGTCGGCGACCTCGGCGGGGGCGAGCCCGTGCGAGAACACCGGACGCAGCTTCGGCGGCGGACCGTCCGGGGCGTGGACGAGCTCGCCCAGCACGCCCTTGGCCGCCTCGGCGAGCTCGAACACGAAGGCCCGGCCGCGGTCCCCGAGCAGGATGCGAATGGCCTCGACCACCCGTGGGCGGTCCGCCGGCTCGCTCTGGTGGATCACCCCGCGCACGTACACGTTGGCGTCGCCGAGGCGCTGGTGGAGCGCCCGGACGGCCTCGGGGTCGGTGGCGTCCAACCGGGTGAACTCGGCCCGCCCGGCCGGGTCGCAGCGCCGGGCGAGGTCCAGCGCGGCGGCGGACAGGTCGACCCCGAGGGCGAGCGGGAAGCGCTCCGCGAGGAAGCGGGTCTGGGTGCCGTTGCCGCAGCCCAGGTCGACGATGGGCAGCGCGGGGTCCGCCAGGTGCGGGCGGAGCAGCGTGAGGTGGCGTTCGGCGCTGCGGGCCGGCTCCGCGTCCCAGATCACCCCGCCCGGTTCCTCGGGCGCGTCGCGCCAGAACCCCTCCCAGGCGTCCAGGTACCGACTCGTCACGCTCATGGCGGAGGCCTCCGGGTGGTGCGCGGGGTGTCTGGCTCGTGTCTATCGGTACCCGGCCGGGGCGGCAAGCGGGTACCGGCGGGCGGCGGCGGGCGCGCGCGGACGGCATGCGGGGGGCGCGTACGGCGGCGCGCGGGGGGATCGGCGCGCGAGGTCGGCCCGCAGGGTCAGCCCGCGGCGCGCGCCTGCCGCAGCAGGTAGAGGCCGGAGGCGGCGGCGAGCACCGCCATACAGGCGGCGAAGACCAGGCCCGCGTGCGTCAGGCCGAGCGGCCCGGTCAGCAGGCCCACCCCGATGACCGGGATCGAGATGCCGAAGTAGGCGACCACGAACAGCGCCGAGAGGGCGCCGCCGCGGTGTTCGGGGGGAGCGGCCGCGGCCACCTCGCCCACCGCCCCGCGCAGGCCCATGCCCTGCCCGGCACCGCCCGCCAGGGCGCTGAGCACCAGCGGCGGCAGGCTCTCCCAGGCGAGCGAGGCGGCCAGCAGGGCCATCCCGGCGATCAGCACCAGGCAGCCCAGCGGCACCGCCCGGGCGGTGCCCAGCCGGGGCACCAGGAGCTGGCCGAGGGTGGAGGCGAGGAAGGCCGTGAAGACGACCAGGCCGACCACCGCGCGGTTGTGGACGCCCAGACCGGTGGCGAGGAAGGCGGGACTGACCGAGGTGAACAGGCCCAGCAGGGAGAAGCCGGCGAACGCGGCGATCCCGGCCGGCACGAACACCCGGCGGACCTCCGGCGGCAGCGCCGGCCGGTCGGGCCGGGCCGTGCGCAGCGGACGGGCCCCGGCGACCGTCTCCGGGAGCATCCAGGTGAGGGCGAAGGAGACCGCGAGCAGCCCCAGGTGCACGACGAACGGCAGCACCAGCGGGTACGGCGCGTACTGCGAGAGCAGGCCCGACAGCAGCGGCCCGCAGCCGAGCCCGCCCATGTTGGCGGCGGTCGCGACGAAGCCCGCGCGGGCCTGGTGCCCGGGCGGGGCGAGCTCCAGCACGTACGCCGTCCCGGTGCCGGTGAACAGGCCCGCCGAGAACCCGGACAGCAGTCGGCCCAGGCAGAGCAGGGCGACGCTGTCCGCGGTCAGGAAGACCACGGCGCTGGCGGCCGAGCAGACCAGCCCGCAGAGCAGCACGGGCCGGCGCCCGACGGAGTCCGAGACGTTGCCGATCAGCAGCAGGACGCCGATGACACCGAAGGCGTACACCGCGAACACGACCGTCACCGTCAGCTCGGAGAAGCCGAGCTTCTCCTGGTACAGGCCGTAGAGCGGGGTGGGCAGCGTGGTGCCCGCCATGCAGACGGCGAACGCGGCGGCGGCGACGAGGTGGCCCACCCGGGCCGTACCAGGCCCGGCGGTCCGACGATCGGTCATTCGCCCACGATAGGCGCGCACCCGGGAGGGGGGCCGTGCCGTGCGGGGGAGCGCTGCGCCGAATGGCCGTCCGGCCGTGCCCGGTGGCTACCGGGCCTGACCGGGGGCGGGCGGCGCCCCCGGTCAGGGTCAGCGGTCCGGGTGCCAGGTGGGTTCGAGGGCGGTGGTGCCGTCCGGCCGGGGCACGGGGTGCCAGCGGGCGCGCAGACCGGCCGGACGGGCGGCCGGCCGGGGCGTGCCCAGGGCACCGAGCACGGTGCTGTCGAGCGGGCTGGCGGCCAGCCGGTCCAGCACCCGCGCGCAGGCGCCGCGCAGGCCGTGGCCGTGGCGGCGCGCGTCGGGGACGTCGGAATGGAAGGCAGCGAGGACGGACATGCGGCTCACCTCCGGAGCGACCTGCGGGTCGTGCAGGCGTGGTCCGTCCAGCTTCGGGCCGTCCGGGGGCACCGGGCTCCGGATTGACGGGCTATTGACGGCTGCCGACACTCCGCTGACGAACTGCTGACGCGGAGGCGGTCCCCGCGCGCGCCGCCGTTGGTCCCCGGGCCCGCCGCCGTCGGTCCCGGACCCGCTCGGCGGAGGTCCGCCCGGTGGCGGGACGCGGGGTCAGCCCGTCGCCTGCCCGGCCTCGCCCTGGTGCATCCAGGCGATGACGTCCAGCACCCGCAGCACGCCGATGTCCTCGCCGATCCCGGCCTCCGTGCGGAGCTCCGCCAACCGGGCGCGGAACGCCCCGCCGTCCGCGCGCAGGGCGTCGGCCAGCGCGGACCAGAAGGTGGTGTCGACCTTCGGCCGCCGGAAGAGCGCCTTCACCCGGATGTCGTAGACGGGTATCAGGTGCGGCCGCTTGCGGGCCAGCAGCTTGCCCGCGACCACGGGGCCGACCCCGTCCGGCTTGCCCGGGTACGCGGCGCGGGGGTTCGCCAGCCGGTCCCACAACTCGGCGGCCGGTCCGCCGGGGGCGATCAGCGGGGCACTGGCCGGGTCCTCCAGTCGGGCGTCGCGGGGGATCGCGGACAGCAGCCGGCCCCAGTGCCCGTCGGGGTCGGTGAGCAGTTCGACGGCTCCGTGGGGCTCGACCGAGACGCTCAGCATGGTGATCGCGAGCAGGTCGTCGGCGGTGAAGGCGTCCGCCGTCTCCGGGCGGTCGCCGCCGCCGGCGAGCCGCTCGAAGTGGGCGCCCGTGTAGTAGTGGTCGCCCTTCGCCCGCCGCCGGGTGAAGTAGTCGCGCAGCAGCCGGACCGAGGCCCCGGTGTCCCCGTACACCGGGGGAATCCACAGCGCCGTCATGAGGGACCCCCTTCGAATCCGTGCGTCCGGGGGCAGTGTGGCAGAGGGGTCCGACAATCCGGTCCGGAGGCCGCTGAACCGGGCCGGTGCCGGGGGCCGTAGGACCGTAGTGGGCGCGCAGCGGTGCGTCCGCGAAGCGGCGGGCGCGTCCGCGAGGAACCCGGGAGGAAGTGGATGCAGTCCCGACGCGACCAGGTGCGGGCGCACCCGGTCGTGCTGAACAGGGCGGTCCCGGATGTGTTGCGGGCGGAGCCCGACGCACCGGACACCCCCACCCGGGACGCCACGACGGGCCCGGCGGAGGAGGAGTGATGGGCGCTGTGGAGGCCCCGGAGGCGGTCGGCGCCTCGACGCTGCGGGCGCTCGGCGCGCACTACGTGATCGCACCGCCCGGCGCGGAGGCCGACGGACTGGCCGAGGCGCTGGCGCCCGTACGCGCCCAGCCGGGGGCGCTGCTGCTGCTCGCCGCCGCCGAGGACGCGGCGCCCGTCCTGCTCGCCTCGCTGGACGAACTCGCCCGGGCCGCGCGCGGGCGCGACGCCGACGTGCTGGTGCTGGCCGCCTCCGGACTGGCCGCGGTCGGCCCCGACGGCCGGCGGCCCGCCGAACTGCTCGCCCGGCGCAGCGGGTTGACCGTCGTCGCACCGGACACGGTGGTCAGCGTCGAGCCGGACGGCACCCTGCCGGCCGTGGACGGGACGTGGTGGCGCTGCCGGCCCGGCGGGGGAGCGGAGCCGCTCGGCGGCCGCTGGCCCGCCGACGCGACCATCACCCCGCTGGCCGGCGGGGCGTACTGGATCACCGACGCGGCGGTGGGACCGGTCCGCCCCGCCGTGCTGGACCGGGCCTTCGCACCGCGCGACCGGCTGCTGCTGATCGTCGGCGCGCCCGCCCGGTCACTGCCCAGCGGTGCCCAACTGGCCAGCGCTGCGACCCTGTTGAAGGAGCAGGCGCCCCATCGGGAGTACCTCGCGCTGAGTGCGCCGTGGGCCGCGCCGCTCGAACTCATCGAGACGGCCGCCGTGCTGGCGGCCTCGCTCGGGCAGGAGGTGCGGGCGGCGATCGGCGTGCCGGTGGCCAGGTCGGGCCTGCCGGGGGCGCCCGGGTGCGGAGTGCGGCACGTCCACGTGGCGCCGGACGGGGGCGAGGGCTGGGAACCGTACCTCATCGAGTTGTCCGCCCGCCCGCGCGAACGCACCGTCACCGCTGTCGGCTGGCGCGTCGGGCCCGGCCCGGGTGTGGGGTCTGGGGCGGAGCGCTTTCCGGCTCTCCCCGGCCCGGGTGCGGGGCCCGGTCCGGGCCGCTTCCCGGCCTTTCCCGGCCCGCCTCCGGTCCCCGGCGCGGGGCGTTTCCCGGTCTTCCCGGGCCCGGCTGTGGGGCCTGGGGCGGGGCGTTTCCCGGCTCTCCCCGGCCCGCCCGCGGCCCCTGGGGCGGGCCGTTTTCCGGCTCTCCCCGCGCCGCCTTCGGTGCTCGGGGCGGCGCGCTACCCGGCCTTCCCCGGCTGGGAGGTGGAGGCGGTGGCGGCCGGACTGTGGCTGCGCCCGGCCGCGACCCCGGAGCGGGGCCCCCGGCTGCGTCGGCCGGACCCGGCCCAGCCCGTGCTGGTCGTGGGCACGCCGGGCCGCCCGGTTCCGGACGCGGTCTGGGACCACCTCGGTACGGTGCTGGGCTCGCTCCCGGCCGGGCCGGTACGCCTCGCGCTCGTGGTGGCGGGGGTGTTGGACGTGGAGTCGGCCGCGGTGGGTCGGTTCTGCGCGCGGCAGTACGGGCTGGACTGGGTCGGCGAGGAGACGGTCGAGGCCGCGGAGGGGCGGGTGGCCGTGCTCGGTTCCGAGCCGGTGACGGCTCCGGAGCCCGTCGCCACGGTGCCGACTTCGGAAGGGGCGTTGGCGGCGGAGGCTCCCGGGGAGGCCCATGAGGGAACAATATTGGCCCCTGAGGTCGTCGCGGAGAAGCCTGAGGCGGAGGAGTCGGTTGCCGAAGTCCTGGTAGCAGAGCCCGAGTTGCTCGCTGGGCCTGGGGTGGAGGAGCCGGTCGCCGAGGCCCCGGAAGTCGATCCCGAGCCCGAGCCCGAGGTGCCCGCTGCGACGCCCCCGGCCCCGGAACCGCCCCCGGAGCCGGAGCCGTCGGAGCCCGCCACCCCCGCCGGGGACGGCGAGGCCCTGGTCGCCCAACTCGGCTCCGCCTACGAGCCCTTGGCCCGACGGGCCGAGGACGTCGCCACCCGCCTGCCCGCCCTGCGCGCGCAGGCGGAGGACGGCGACCAGGGGCCCGAGCTGGTCGCCCTCCTGCTGCACGCCGGCGACTCCGGCCCCCTGGCCCCGCGCGCCGAACTCCTCGCGGCGGCCCGCTCCGGCGAGCCCGGCCGCTACGGCCCGTACCTGCGCTGCCTGGCCGCCGGCCTGCGGCGGCTGCCCGGGTACTACGGCGGTGTGCTGGTCGCCGGTCCGGCGCGGGCCTGCGACCTCGCCGCGTACGCCCCGGGCACGGTGCTGACCGAGCGGGCCCCGGTGACCGCCCTGGCGGTGCCCGAGGCAGACCTGGGGGAGGACGTCGGGATCGAGTTCGCCATCTGGTCCGTCGGAGGCCGCCGCAGTTCGGCCTTCGGCGAGCCGGGCGACCCGCCCATGGTGGTCTTCGTCCCGGGCGCGGAGTTCGAGGTGGTCGAGGTCCAGCCGGCGGACCCGGAGGCGGGCCGCCCGGCCCGGGTCCTGCTCCACGAGATCGGCGGCGTCCGCCCGAGCCCCGAGCGGCTGCGCACCTGGCTCGCCCGCCGCGACGCCGTCGCCCCCGCCGACCGCGTCCGCCCCGCCGACCCCTCCCGCTACGCCCTCGACCTGGGCGTCGGCTCCGGACCCGCCGACTGACTGTCGGTGGGGCCGGATACGGTGCGTCCCGGAGCCGGACCACAGGAGGGGTCATGGAAGCAGGGGAAGCATCCGTCGCCGCGCTGAAGGCCGTCATGTCGCCGCACGACGGCGCCGACGAGCAGGTGGACTGGGCCGCGGTGGGCCAGGCCTGGGGCGTCCGGTTCCCCGCCGACTACGTGGCGTTCATGGCCACGTACGGGGCCGGTGGAATCGACGAGGCGTTCGGCGTCCTGGCCCCCGAGGCGAGCACGGCACCGCCCGAGGGCCCGGGCTTCGGCAGCGCGGCCGGGGAGACCGCCATCCTGCGGAGCCTCTGGTCGACCGAGGGCGGGCCGGCCGGCGTCGAGGCCGGGCCGGACTCGGTGATCGCGTGGGGGGTGAGCTGCGGGGCGGACATCCTCGGCTGGCTCACGGTCGACGACGACCCCGACAGGTGGCCGGTCCTGGTGTGGGAGCGTCACGGGTCGCCGAACTGGCAGCTCTACGACTGCGGGATGGCGGAGTTCCTGCGCCGCCTGTTCACCGAGGGCTTCGACCGCTGTCCGCTCAGCGACGCCTCCCTCTGGGGCGATCCGTCCCCGCACTTCGTCCACTGGCGTGAGGAGCGGCGCCGCATCGAGGAGCGGTTGGACCCGTACACCGGAGAGCCGCTCTCCTGGTCCTTCTGAACCACCCGGTGAACCCCGTACGGGCGGCCGGCCGTCGGACGGAACACAGGGACGTGGTCGGCGGGAGGGGCGCGGGGTGGGACCCGGCCGGTGACGGGCGCGGAGCCGGTCCGGACGGCCGGGTCCGAGGCGCGCCGATTTCGGCTGAACCGGTTCGGCCGTGCGGGCCGTAGCTCCCCACAGGAGTGTCATCGAGCACAGGGGATGCATGGTGGGCGAGGAGCAGCGCGGCGGGCCGGAGCGGAGGCCGGGCGGCTTCCGGCTCCCGGCGGTGAACTGGGCGTTGGCGGCCGAGGCGGACCAGGGGAAGCCGCCGGAGGCGCCCGTGAGCGCGGAGACGGCGGCGCCCGCGCAACCGGGCGCCGGCGCCGGTGGCGGTGCCAGTACCGGTACCGGTGTCAGTGCCGGGGTCACGGGCGCTGCGGCGAGCGGGGCGCGGACCGGTCCGAAGCCCGAGGCCGGGTCCAAGCCCGCGAGCCCTGCGGCGCCGGTGCCGCCCGCGAGGTCGGGCGCCGAGGCCGGTGTCAGCGCCGGGTCCAAGCCCGCGAGTTCCGTGCCCGTGGTGCCGCCCGCGACGTCGGGTGCCGGTGCCGGGTCCAAGTCCGCGAACCCCGAGCCGGTACGGCCCGCGCAGCCGGGCGCCGGCGCCAATGGCGGTGCCAGTACCGGTGTCAGTGCCGGGGTCACCGGCGCTGCGACGAACGGGGCACGGCCCGGTCCGAAGTCCGAGGCCGGGCCCAGGTCCGCGAGCGCCGAGACGGCGGTGCTGCCCGTGCAGCCGGGCGCCGGTGTCGGCGCCGGAGTCGGTGTCAGTTCCAGGGCCACGGGCGCCGCGACGAACGGGGCGCGAACCGGACCGAAGCCCGCGTCCGGGCCCAAGTCCACGGTTGGAGCCAGGCCCCCGGCCGGGACCGGTATCGGGCCGGCGCCCCTGCCGTCCCCCGCCAAGGGCCCGACGGCACCCGTCGGCCCGGCGACCCCCGCGGGGCCCGTGGGTCCGGGGGACCCTGGGCCGCGCACCGGCCGGGTCTCCCGTCCGATGATCGCCGCGGCCGTCGCCGTCGGCCTGGTGCTGGTCGGCACCTCCGTGATGGTGACCCAGCGCAGCGGCAGCGACCCGCACGGACCGGCCCAGGCCGACGCCCCGCCCGCCAACGTCCCCGGCTTCGACGAGCACGGTGGCACCGCCGGCGGCGTCGCGCCCGACGGGCAGTCGGGCTCGGCGGCACCGCAGCCGGACGGTTCGGCCGCACCGGCGTCGGGGGACCAGGCGGCCTCGGCCCCGAACGGCACCGGCGGCGGCGCTGGTGGCGGTGCCGGCGGTGGCGGCGGTGGCGGGGGCGGTGCCGGTGCGGCCGCTCCTCCCGGCGTCGGGGCCAACCCCGCTGGGGGCGGCGCGGGTTCGGGCGGTGGGGGCGATCGCGCGCAGGGCGGTGCGGCCGCCGCCTCGGGTGGTTCGGGCGGCGGTGGCCCGGCCGCCGGTGGCACGGGCGGCGGCGGTGCGGCCAACCCGGCGCCGAACCAGCCGGCTCCGAACAAGCCGGCTCCGAACCCGTCGGCGCCCCAGCAGCCCGTGCCCCCGGCGGCCAAGCCGCCCGCACCGGTCACCGTGATCGCCGGCCCGTACTGCTCGGGCGGCGGCCAGTACAAGACCAACGGCTGGTTCGACCAGGGCAGCAGCGGTTGGCGCAACAACTCCGGTGGCTACAGCGGCGACGGCTGCAACGGCACCTACGCCTCGATGCCGATGTCCGGCAACGCCAACAAGGACGACAACGGCAACTCGGTCGTCTGGACCTTCACCGTGGACAAGGTCACCAGCTGCACCCTGTCGGTCTACATCCCGGCCAGCGGCGACGTGAAGCAGGTCGGCGGCAACCCGAGCACCTACACGGTGCAGAGCGGCGGCGGCCAGGTGGGCTCGTTCACCATCAACCAGACGGCGAGCCGGGGCAGTTGGGTGAACAACGGGCCGTTCACCTACCGCGGCCCGATCTCCGTCACGCTGCACAGCCGCGGTGTGGACTGGGGCGGCTCCACCGGCGCCCACCACGCCGCCAGCGCCGTCCGCGCCACCTGCACGGCCTGACCCCGGCGCGCACCGGGGCCCGGACCCGCCGAGCCACCGAGCGACCATGCCACCGAACCACAACGCCCCACGACGAAGGGAACCCCAGGCATGTCGCGCCCGGTGCTGACGGTCTGCGCGGAGCAGCGGGAACCCGGCTCCTACCGGACGATCGGCGAGGCCCTCCGGGCGGCCGGCGGCGGCGCGGTGATCTCGGTCCGGCCCGGCCGGTACGACGAGAACCTGGTGCTCACCAAGGCGGTGAGCATCACCGCCGCCGACGTCCGGGGGAGTGTGCGGATCAGCCCCCGGCGCGGTTCGGTGGTCCAGGTGCTCACCGAGGCCGTCCGGTTGACCGGTCTGGTGCTCCAGGGGCAGGACGACGAGCTGCCCGCCGTCGACGTCCCGCGCGGCCGCCTCACCGTGCGGGACTGCGAGGTGATCGGCAACGCCTGGACCGCCGTGCTCACCCGCGGGCCGGGCGAACTCGCCATGTGCGGCAGCCGGGTCACCAACCCGGCCGGCGCCGGGCTGGTGGAGACCTCCACCGGCTCCAGCGTGATCGAGGACAGCGTCGTCGAGCACCTCGGCACCTCGGCCGTGGTCATCGGCGAGCGGGCCGACCCGACCGTCCGGCGCTGCGTGCTGCGCGACGCGCGCGGCAACGGCCTGTGCGCCAACGGCGAGGCGCGCGGCGTCGTCGAGGACTGCGAGATCTCCGGCACCGACAAGCCCGCCGTCGCCCTGGAGGAGCGGAGCAGCACGCGCCTGCTGCGCACCGCGATCCGGGACAGCGCGCTCGGCGTCTTCGTCGGCTCCGCCGCCCGGGTCGTGCTGGAGGACTGCACCGTCACCGCCGTGCGCGGCCACGGCTACGTCCTCACCGATGGCACCGACCCGCTGCTGCGCCGCTGCCGCGCCGTCCGCCCCCAGGGGTACGGTCTGCACATCGCGGGCCGGGCCCGGGGCACCCTGGAGGACTGCGAGGTCACCGCCCCTGCCGGGGTCGGCATTCACGTCGGAGGGTCGGCCGGGCCCAGCCTGCTGCGGACGGTGGTGCGCGACGCCGGGACCGACGGTGTCGAACTCACCGGCGGGAGCGCCGCCGAGTTCGACCGCCTGGAGGTCCGCCGCGCGGCCGGTGCCGGCATCGTGGTGCGCGACGGCGCCGACCCGCTGCTGTGCCGCGGCACCGTCACCGCCGCCGGCCGCCACGGGATCGAGGTGCTGGGCGACGGGCGCGGCCGACTGGAGGACGTCACCGTCGTCGACGCCGGACGGCACGGGGTGCGGATCGCCGACGGAGCCCACACCCACCTCGGCGGCGGCCTGGTGCGCGGCAGCGGGTCCTGCGGGATCTCGGTCGGCGCCGGGGGCGTCGCCATCCTGCGCGACGTCGAGTGCACCGGCAACGCCCTCGACGGCGCCAGCGTCGAACGCGGCGGCGAACTGGCCGCCACCCGCGCCCGGTTGGGGACCAACCGGCGGCACGGGCTGCACCTGCTGCCCGGCTCCCGGGCCACCCTGACCTCCTGTCGGCTCGGCGACAACACCGTGGACGGGCTGCGCTCCGAGTCCGCGGAGCCCGTCCGGCTCACCGACTGCACGGCCGCCGGGAACCAGGGCGCCGGGCTGTGGCAGACCGCGCCGACCGACCGCCTCGTGGTGGAGAACCTCGACAGCCGGGACAACCGCTCGCCGGACGCCCACGGCACGGCGGCCGCCACCACCGTCGCTGCGGACGCCGCCGGCGACGGTACGGAAGCCCCCGCGGAGGAGGCCGTCGGCCCGCAGGCCGTCCTCCGGGCCCTGGTCGGGCTGGAGGGCGTCAAGGAGCAGGTCGCCACCCTGGTCAACCTCGGCAAGCTGACCCGCCGCCGCGAGCAGGCCGGGCTGCCCGCCCTGCCGATGAGCCGGCACCTCGTCTTCGCCGGCCCGCCCGGCACCGGCAAGACCACCGTCGCCCGGCTCTACGGGGCGATCCTCGCCGAACTCGGCGTGCTGCGCAGCGGCCACCTGGTCGAGGTCGCCCGGGCCGACCTGGTCGCCCCGGTCGTCGGCGGGACGGCCCTGAAGACCACCGAGGTGGTCAGGGAGGCCCTCGGCGGGGTGCTGTTCGTCGACGAGGCCTACACCCTGTCGGCCGGCTCCGGCGCGGCCGGCCCGGACTTCGGCCGGGAGGCCGTCGACACTCTGGTGAAGCTGATGGAGGACCACCGTGACGACCTGGTGGTGATCGTCGCCGGGTACGAGGCCGGGATCCGCGGGTTCCTGGCGTCCAACCCGGGCCTGGCCTCCCGGTTCAGCCGCACCGTCGAGTTCCGGAACTACCGCGCCGACGAGCTCGCCACGATCGTCGAGCAGGCCGCCCGCGGACACGGCTACGAGCTCGCCGAGGGCACCCGGGAGGCGCTCGCCGCGCACTTCGACCGGATGCCCAAGGGCGCGGAGTTCGGCAACGGCCGCGCCGCCCGCAAGGTGTTCGAGGAGATGGTCGACCGGCAGGCCTCCCGGCTCGCCGAACTGGAGCAGTTCGACAACGCGGCGCTCACCCGGCTGCTGCCCGCCGACGTCGGCGAGGAGTTCGCCCCGGCCCCCGTCGGCGAGGGGCGGGCCGGGGAGCCCGGCCTGCTCGACCGGCTGCGCGCCATGGTCGGCCTCGCCGCCGCCAAGGAGCAGGTCGAGGACCTGGTCAACCTGGCCCGCCAGTCCCGGCGCCGGGTCGAGGCCGGGCTGCCCGCCGCCCCCCTCTGCCACCACCTGGTGTTCTCGGGCCCGCCCGGCACCGGCAAGACCACCGTCGCCCGGCTGTACGGCGAACTCCTCGCCGAACTGGGCGTGCTGCCCTCCGGCCGGCTGGTCGAGACCGCCCGCGCCGACCTGGTCGGCCGCTACCTCGGCCACACCGCCCACCTCACCCGGGACGCCTTCGAACGCGCCCGGGGCGGCGTGCTGTTCATCGACGAGGCGTACACCCTGACGCCCCGCGACGGCAGCGGCGGGGACTTCGGGCAGGAGGCGGTGGACACTCTGGTGAAGCTGATGGAGGACCACCGCGACGAGGTCGTGGTGATCGTGGCCGGCTACCGGGAGGAGATGCGCGGCTTCCTCGCCTCCAACCCCGGCCTGGCCTCCCGGTTCTCCCGGGAGATCACCTTCGAGCACTACGCGGACGAGGAACTCGTCGCCATCGTCCGGGCGCGGGCCGAGACCGCCGGCTACACCTGCACCCCGGAGACCCTGGCCGCACTCGGCACCCTGTTCGGCGCCGTCCCGCGCGACCGCTCCTTCGGCAACGGCCGGTTCGCCCGGCAGGTGCTCGAAGCGATGGTCACCCGGCAGGCGGGTCGGCTGTCCCGGGTCGACGTGGTGGACCTGGACGAACTCAGCCTGCTGCTGCCGCAGGACATCCCGGCCGAACGGTTCGGCACCTTCGCGTGACCACGCCGCCGCCCCGCCCCCGGGC
>NZ_JBHVEU010000033.1:0-33984 GCF_042802075.1 Kitasatospora sp. NPDC057518 | reverse complement strand
ACAGCCCTTCGGGGGGCCGCCCACACGGCGTTTCGGCGTCCGGAAGTTCCGGGGCCCGGGCGTTCGGACGTCCGGGCGTTTCGGCGTTCGGGCCGGTGGACGGAGAATGGACGGATGGCTTCCGACGACATCGAGACCGCCCTGCACAACGCGCGGGCACTGATCCTGGCCGACCTCACCGCGCGGGACGTGGCGGACGCCGCCGTCGTCTCGCTGGTGGAGCAGGCCGTGACGCACCGCCGCTGGTGGCTGGAGCAGTGGCCGGACGGCACCGAGTACGTGCTCGGGCTGGTCGCCCAGGACGTCCAGGACGCGCTGCTGGAGGCGTACGGGCGCTGGCCGCTGTGCACCGGGTGCGCGGCCGACGGGGACCCGCACGCGCTGAGCGTGGAGCCCGAGCTGGGGCCGGAGCCGCACTGGGTGTGCGGCAAGCAGGGCGCGGTGGTGGCGCCGGTGGGGAAGCTCGCCTAGCCCGGCCGGCTCGGGGCCGGGGGTGCCTTCCGGGGGTGGTGCGCGGGTGGGTACGGTGCGCGCATGAGGCGCTGGGTGTGGGGTGTGGCGGGCGGGTGCTGCGGGCTCGGGCTGTGGTGGGCCGTGCTGGAGGCGGCGGGGGCCGGCCACGACGCGTGGTGGGCCGTGGCCGGGCGGGTCCTGGCCGTGACGGGGGGAGTGGCCGTCGCGGACCGGGTGCGCGGGCGGTGGGGCTGACGGGCCTCAGAGGGTGCCGAGCTCCGCGGTCAGGTTGGCGCGGGCGGCCGCGGTGAAGCGCTCGCGGGCGGCCGGGGTGCGGTAGAGGTCCGGCAGGGCGAGCAGATGGCGCAGGACGGCGGCCCGGCCGGCCGCGAAGTCCGGCGCGGGGACGAAGCCGTACTCCTCGCGGACCGCGGCCGCGTACGCCGCGTACGCCTCGGGGGAGCCGCCGAGGACGGCGAGGTCCGCGTCGCAGAGCACCTCGCCGTCGCGGTCGCCGGGGGCGGGGTGGTGGCCGACGGTGAGCAGCACGAGGCGCTCGACCTCGGCGACCCGCTCGGCGGGCAGCCCGGCGGCGGTCAGCGCGCGGACGGCCAGGGCGGCGCTGCGCTCCTCGTTCTCGGTGCGGTCGGGGCGGTAGACGGCGTCGTGGAACCAGGCCGCGAGGCGGACGGCCTCCGGGTCGGCGGCGTGCCCGGCCAGCTCGTCGACCAGGCCCAGCACCGCGCGCAGGTGCGCGGCGGTGTGGTAGCGGCGCTGCGGCTCCGACCAGCGGCGCAGCAGCTCCCGGCCGTACGGCTCGGGGTCGACGGCGGCCCCGCAGCGGTGCAGCAGGGCGGTCCAGGCGGCGAGCAGGTCGTCGGTGGGCGGGTCGGCGAGCGGGCCCTCGGCGGGCGGGTCGGCGAGCGGGCCCTCGGCGGGCGCGTCGGTGAGCGGTTCCTCGGCGGGCGGGGCGTCCTCGGTGGTCGGCATGGCGACCATTGTGGCGGCCCGGCCGGGTGCCGGACCCGGGGAGTGGGCGCTGGACCTATAGGTAGGTTGACGATATATGTAGTCGTATGACAGAACGCTCCATGCAGGAGCCCACGCTGCTGCTGCTCACCGCGCTGGCCGACGCCCCGCGGCACGGCTACGCGCTCATCCAGGAGATCGCCGCGATCTCCGACGGCCGGGTCAAGATGCGCACCGGCACGCTCTACGGGGCGCTCGACCGGCTGCTGGGCCAGGGTCTGATCGAGGTCGCCGCCGAGGAGGTGGTGGACGGCCGGGCCCGGCGCAGCTACGCGCTGACCGCCGCCGGCCGGGAGGCGCTGGCCGCCGAGGCGGAGCGGCTGCGGGCGGTCGCCACCGAGGCCGAGCGCCGGCTGACCAGGATCCGGTCGATGCTGCCGGGCAAGACCGGGTCGCAGGGGCGGCCCGCGACGGGGGGAGGCCTCTCATGACCACACCGGTGATCGGCGCCGGGCCCTCGGCGGTGCTGCGGGCCGCGCTCCAGCTCTACCCGGAGCCGTACCGCCGCGAGCGCGGCGAGGAGCTGGCCGAGGTGTTCGCCGACACGACGGCGGCGGGCGGCCGGCTCGCGGTCGCCCGGGAGGTCCTCGGCCTGGCGGTGTACGGGCTGCGGGTGCGGCTCGGGCTGACCGGCGCCACGGCGGCCGGGCGGCTGCTCGCGGTGGTCGCGCCGATGCTCGCCGGGGCGGTGGCCGGCGCCACGCTGGTGGCCTGGCTGACCACCGCGCACCGGATCGCCAACCTGCTCTCCTGGGACGACTCGTACGGCGCCTACTTCTCGTCGTTCTGCCCGCCGGTGGCCGCCGTGCTGCTCCTGGTGGCGGGGCTGCTGGGGCGCTGGACGGCGGTGCGGGGCAGCGCGCTGATCCTGGGGGCGGTGGGGCTCTACGACCTGGCGGACGCCGTCTGGTCCTCCTCCTTCGACCTGTGGTGGAGCGGCTACATCGCGATGGCCACGCTGCCGCTGGTGCTGGCCGCGCTGCTGCTGGCGGCGGCGCCGACGGACCTGCTGCCCCGGCCGGGCCTGCGCGCGGCCGGCCTGGTGCTGGCGTCGGGGGCCGTGGGCGGGCTGCTGGAGGCGGCCCAGAGCTGGGACGACACCACCTTCCCGCTGGACCTGGTGTGGTTCGTGGTGATGCTGGTCGTCCCGCTGCTGCTGACCTTCGCCGGGCTGCGCGGGCGGGTGGCGCCGACGGCGGCGGGGGTGGCGGCGCTGGTGCTGGCCGGGCCGGGCTGCCTGTTCAACATCTGGCGCGGGTCCGGCGGGGTCTCGCAGCTGCTGCCGGCGGTGGGGCCGTCGGTGGCCGCGCTGGTGCTGGTGGCGGTGGCGGTGCACCGGTTCGGCCGGTCGGAGGCGGTCGGGGCGTCCGGTGCGATCGGGGCGGTCCACGGTCCGGCGTGACCGGGGGGTTCGGGGGGCCGTTCCGGCGTGACCGGAACGGCCCCCTGGGAGTTTCCGGGGGCGGTCCGATGTGGCAGGCTGTCGAATATGTCTAGACCAATTTTCGAAGTCATCGCGCTGACGCCCCAGGACGCCCAGGCCGCCGAGTCGGGCGGCGCCGACCGGCTCGAACTGGTCACCGACATGGCCGCCGACGGGCTCACCCCGTCCGTCGAGGACTTCGGCCGGATCCGGGCCGCCGTCGGCATCCCGCTGCGGGTCATGCTGCGGATCCGGGACGGCTTCGCCCCCGGCGACGTGGACGGGCTGTGCGCCCGGGCCGCCGCGCTGCGCGCCGAGGGGGCCGAGGAGTTCGTGCTCGGCTTCCTCGACGCCGACGGCGCCGTCGACCTGGCCGCCACCACGGCCGTCGCCGAGGCGATCGCCGGCTGCCGCTGGACCTTCCACCGGGCGATCGACCACAGCGCCGACCGGGCCGCCCTGCGGGCCGCCGTCGGCGGGCTGCCCGGCCTGGACACCTTCCTCACCTCCGGCGCGGCCGCCGGGGTGGACGCCGGGCGCGAGGTGCTGTCGGCCGAGCTGGCCCGGGCCGGCGAGCCCGGGTACCGGCAGCGGATCCTGATCGGCGGCGGCCTGCGGGCCGAGCACCTGAAGGAGCTGCGGGCGGAGGGCTTCGACGCCTTCCACGTCGGCGGCGCGGTGCGGGTCGACGGCTGGCGGACGCCGGTGGACGCGGCCAAGGTCGCCGAGTGGCGGGCGCTGATCGACGCCTGAGCGCGGGTGCGCCGGTACGGGCGTTCGTACGGAAGGGCCGGTCCGCGGACCGGCCCTTCCGCGCGCTACCGCAGCTGCTCCGGCAGCGGCTCGCGGTGCAGCACCGTCAGCCCGGAGACGGCACGGGTCAGCGCCACGTACAGCCGCCGCAGGCCGGTCCGCTCGTCCGGCTCCCCGGCGACCACCGCGGCCGGCTCGTCCAGCACCACGTAGTCGTACTCCAGACCCTTGGCCAGCGAGGCCGGGACGAGGGTGAGCCGGGCCTCCGCGCTGGTCTCGTCGCCGGGGGAGAGGTACGGCAGGCCAGCCGCGGTCAGCGCCTCGGCGAGCCGCGGGACGCGGGCGTCGGCGGCGATCAGGCCGGTCGAGCCCTCGTGCTGCAGCGCCTCCCGGCAGGCGGCCAGGACCGCCTCCGTGTCGGCCGCGTCGCCGTTCCCGTCCGTGTCTCCGTTGGCGTCGCCGTCCGCGATCCGGCGGATCGTCAGCGAACCGGGCGCCTCACGGACCGAGGAGGCCGGGGCCAGGCCGGGGGCGATCGCCGGGAGCAGCCGGGAGGCGTACGCGATGACCTCCTCCGGCACCCGGAAGCCCTTGGTCAGCTCCTCGATGTGCGCCTGCGGCTTGCCCAGGTGGCGCAGCGCCTCCGGCCAACTCGCCGTCGCCCACGGGGTGGTGCCCTGGGCGAGGTCGCCGAGGACGGTCGCCGAGCCGGTGGTGCAGCGGCGGCCGACCGCGCGGTACTGCATCGGGGAGAGGTCCTGGGCCTCGTCCAGCACCACGTGCCCGAGCGAGGGGGTGCGCTGCACCAGGTCGGTGGCCTCGTCGACCAGGACGGCGTCGGCCGCCGTCCAGCGGGCGGTCTTCACCGAGCGGCCGGGCTTGGGCCACAGCACCGCCCGCTGCTCCTCGGGCGTCAGCACGCCCTCGGCGCACGCGGCCAGGAACTCCGGCTCGGAGAGCAGCCGCAGGACCAGCTTCGCCGGGTCGACGGCCGGCCAGCACTCCTTGACCACCGCCTTGACGGCGCTGTTGCGGGCCACCGCGTCCTGCACCCGGTCGTCCGGGGCCTCGCCGCCCTGCTCCATCTTCAGCAGTACGGCGTGTGCGATGCGCTGCGGCAGGGCGTCCCTGGCCGCGCCGTAGCGGGTCTCGCGGCCCTTCAACTCCTCGATGATCTCGACCAGTTCGTACACCGGTACGCGCCAGCGGCGGGAGCCGCGGACCACCACGCAGGGCTCGGTGGGCAGCGCGATGCCCGACCGCACCGCCCGGCGCAGCACCTCGGCCATCCGGGCGTCGCCCTTCAGCCGGGCCGCCTCCGGGTCGTCCTCGCCCCTCACCTCGACGTGCCCGACCAGCTGCTGCACGGTGGCCTGGGCGACCTCCAGCTCGCCGAGGGCCGGGAGCACCTGCTCGATGTAGGAGAGGAAGGCGTTGTTCGGCCCGATCACCAGGGTGCCGGTCCGGGCCAGGCGCTCGCGGTGCGCGTACAGCAGGTACGCGACGCGGTGCAGGCCGACGGCGGTCTTCCCGGTGCCGGGCGCCCCCTGGACGCAGATGGTGCCCGTGATGTCCGAGCGGACGATCTCGTCCTGCTCGGGCTGGATGGTGGCGACGATGTCGCGCATCGGGCCGACGCGGGGCTTCTCGATCTCGGCGGCCAGCAGGGCGGAGGCGGAATCGGTCTCGGCCGGGTCGCTGAGGTGCTCGTCCTCGTAGGCGGTGAGCTCGCCGCCGGTGTAGCCGAAGCGGCGGCGGCGGTCGACGTCCATCGGGTCGGTGCGGCTGGCCCGGTAGAACGGCTGGGAGACCGGCGCGCGCCAGTCGATCACCATCGGGTCGCCGTCGGCGTCGTGGACGTGCCGGCGGCCGATGTAGAAGCTCTCGCCGCCGCTGCCCTCGCTCAGCTCCTCGCTGATCGCGTGCAGGTAGTCGAGGCGGCCGAAGAACAGCGGGGTGTGCGAGAGGTCGGCCAGGGCGGCGATCCTGGCCTCGATCTGGTTCTGGAGCACGAGGGCGGTGACCCAGGTGCCGGTCACGTCGCGGATGTCGAGCGACTCGACGTCCTCGCGCATCGCGCGCAGCGCGGCCCGGGAGGCGGCCAGGTGGTCGCGTTCGCGCTGGAGGGGGTCGGTGGTGGAGGTGGCGGGCACAGCGAACCTTCCCGGCTGCCCCCGGTGGCGGGCGCAGCGGATCGTAGGAGCTCACGGTGGGTACGGCCGACCGGTTGCCGAACGGTCGGTACCTCCCCCGGCTGCCTGCGGGACTTCAGCAGGTACCACGGTTCGGGAGGGGGCAGACGGACGATCTTAGACCCGTCCGCCCCTGGGGGCCAGCCGCGCGGGTCCCGGGGTTCCGGCCGTACCGGCCTCGGGGTTCGCCCTACCCCGGCCTCGGGGGCCGCCGTACACCCGGCGGACGAGCCGCGCACCTGCGGATACGGCCTTTGGAGTGATGCCGACCGCCGGTCGGGTGCCTACCGTTGAAGACATGAGCACCACGAACCGAACCCCCCGACCCGGCCCGTCCGGCGCCACCGCCGTCTCCGGGCGCCACCGCAACCCGCTGAGCACCGCCGTCCGCAACGTCGGCATCGCCTTGGACACCGCCGCGCGCGTGATCTTCCTCGGGCGCGACGGTGTCCGGTACTGAAGGCGCCGTCCGGTCCTGAGCACCGTGTCCGTTCCCGGGACGGCCTACCGCCCGTGCGTCACAGCACGTCGTCCGCGTCCATGATCCGGTACGCGTAGCCCTGCTCGGCCAGGAAGCGCTGCCGGTGGGCGGCGAAGTCCTGGTCCACGGTGTCCCGGGCGACCACCGAGTAGAAGTGGGCCGAGTGCCCGTCCGCCTTGGGGCGCAGCACCCGGCCGAGGCGCTGGGCCTCCTCCTGGCGGGAGCCGAAGGTGCCGGAGACCTGGATGGCCACGGTGGCCTCGGGCAGGTCGATCGAGAAGTTCGCGACCTTGGAGACCACCAGGACGCCGATCTCCTTGTTCCGGAAGGCCTCGAAGAGCTTCTCGCGCTGGGCGTTGCTGGTCTCGCCCTTGATCACCGGGGCGTCCAGGGCCTCGCCGAGCTCGTCCAGCTGGTCGATGTACTGGCCGATGATCAGCGTCTGGTCCTTCTCGTGCTTCCTGACCAGCGCCTCCACCACCCGCCGCTTGGTCGCCGTGGTGGCGCAGTAGCGGTAGCGCTCCTCCGGCTCGGCGGTCGCGTAGGCGAGCCGCTCGGAGTCGGTCAGGGTGACCCGCACCTCGCAGCAGTCGGCGGGCGCGATGTAGCCCTGCGCCTCGATCTCCTTCCACGGCGCGTCGAAGCGCTTGGGGCCGATCAGGCTGAACACGTCGCCCTCGCGGCCGTCCTCGCGCACCAGCGTCGCGGTCAGGCCGAGCCGGCGGCGGGCCTGGAGGTCGGCGGTGAACTTGAACACCGGCGCGGGCAGCAGGTGCACCTCGTCGTAGACCACCAGGCCCCAGTTGCGGGCGTCGAACAGCTCCAGGTGGGCGTAGACGCCCTTCCGCTTGGTCGTCATCACCTGGTAGGTGGCGATGGTGACCGGGCGGATCTCCTTCTTCGTCCCGCTGTACTCGCCGATCTCGTCCTCGGTGAGCGAGGTGCGCTTGACCAGCTCGTGCTTCCACTGGCGGGCCGAGACGGTGTTGGTGACCAGGATCAGCGTGGTCGACTTGGCGTGCGCCATCGCGGCCGCGCCGACCAGCGTCTTGCCGGCGCCGCAGGGCAGCACGACCACGCCCGAGCCGCCGTGCCAGAAGCCCTCGACGGCCTGCGCCTGGTACGGGCGCAGCTGCCAGCCGTCCTCGTCCAGGTCGATCGGGTGCGCCTCGCCGTCCACGTACCCGGCGAAGTCCTCGGCGGGCCAGCCGAGTTTGAGCAGCACCTGCTTGATCTGCCCGCGCTCGGAGGGGTGCACCACCACGGTGTCCGGGTCGACCCGGGCGCCGACCAGCGGGACGACCTTCTTGGAGCGCAGCACCTCCTCCAGCACCGGCCGGTCGGTGGTGGTGAGCACCAGCCCGTGGGTCGGGTGCTTGAGCAGCTGGAGCCGCCCGTACCGGCCCATGGTGTCCGCCACGTCCACCAGCAGCGCGTGCGGCACCGGGTAGCGCGAGTACGTCACCAGGGCGTCCACCACCTGCTCGGCGTCGTGCCCGGCCGCCCGCGCGTTCCACAGCCCGAGCGGCGTCACCCGGTACGTGTGCACGTGCTCGGGCGCCCGCTCCAGCTCGGCGAACGGCGCGATGGCGCGACGGCAGTCGGAGGCCCTGGGGTGGTCGATCTCCAGGAGAAGAGTTTTGTCGCTCTGGACGATGAGCGGTCCGTCGTTCACGCGGGGAAGCCCTCCACTGGCTGACAGGGTGGATTGACGCAGACCCTCCAGTGTCGCGCATCGCGGGCGGTGCGCGGGAGCCGCCCGGAGTGACCACCGTCCGTACTCGCTCGTTGAGCTGGTCATGAAGAAGTCGAAGCGTGTTCTCACCGCCCTCGCCCTGATGGGCTCGGCCTTCGCGGCCACCGCCTCCTCGGCCGGCTCGGCCCACGCCCTCGCGGGCATCGGCGAGGGGCCCGGCGGCCTGCTCGCGGCGCCCGGGTTCCTGCTGGCGGACACCGTCACCGGGGGGTCGATGCCGGTCGGGCAGGGGCAGATCGGCAGCCTGGCGGACAAGGCCGTCCAGGACAAGATGAAGGAGGCGCAGCAGGGGCACTGAAGGCCCCCGGCCTCCCCGGGGTCACTCGTCGAGTTCCGCGACGCCGGTGATGCGGTGCAGGGCGAAGGTGCGGAGTTCGTCGGCGTGGTGGTCGAAGGCGGTGACGAAGCCGCCTTCGACCTTGACCGGGTCGATGATGCGCTGGCTGGCGATGCCCTCGGCGTTGAGGTAGCCGATCCACATGCGCTCGCCGAGCAGGACGGCCGTCTGGAGGGCGGCCAGGGTCTCGGCGGCGGCGGTGCGGGGGAGCCGGCGCGGGTCGGGGGTGGGGTCGCGGCGGGTGGCGGTGGCGGCGCGGTCGCCGGCCCGGATGGCCTTGATGGCGGCCGCGAGCAGTGTGTCGTCGGGGGCGGGCGGTCCGTCGGGGACGGGCACGGGGGCCGGCCGGGGCGGGGTGCGGCGGCTGTCCGGGCGGGTGATCAGCACGTCTCCCTCGGCGGACTCGGCGGCCGGGGCGTAGCCCATGGTGCGCAGGGCGGCGAGCAGGACGTCCGGGGCGGCCTGGGAGGCGAGGACGGTGGGGGCGAGCAGCCGCAGCCGCAGGTCGGCGGAGCGCCGGTCGGCGAGGACCTCGCCGAGCAGCGACGGGTCGTCGCAGCGCAGGTAGGAGGAGGCGGCGCCGACCCGCAGGACACCGTGCCGGCGGGCGACGTCGTCGACCAGGTACGCGAGCGGCTGCGGGACGGGCGTACGGCTGTGCTGCTCCAGGAAGGCCCGCAGGTCGGTGGCGGTGCGGCCGGCGTCGAGGGCGCGGCGCACCGAGGCCGGGGTGAAGCGGTAGACGGTGGCGCCGCCCTTGGACTCGATGTCGGCGCACAGGGCGAGGGCCTGGGCGAGCGGGGTGAGCAGCGGGCCGGGGGCGATCGCGGTGAGGTCCGGCTGGAGGATCACGTGGTCCAGCGGCTGCGGGAGCAGCGGAGCGAGCACCTCGGCCGGGTCGGACTCGGCGGTGAGCAGGGCGCGGGCGGGGGCGGCCAGGGCGCCGCGGCCGGTGATGCCGAGGAGTTCGGCCTCGTCGAGGGTCCAGGCGGTGAGTTCGTCGCGCAGGTCGCGGCCGTCCGGGCCGACGGGGCCGCCGCGCAGCGGGCGCTGCCAGCGCAGGGCGGGGAGCAGCTCCTCGGCGGTGGCCGGGGTGCCGGGCGGCAGTTCGGCGAGCAGGGCGAGGGTGGCGCGGCGGACGGACGGGGCGAGGGTGCGGTCGAGTTCGGGGCCGAGGGCGGCGCGCGGCTTGCCCCGGCCGTCCGGGGTGCCGGTGAGGGCGGGGACGCGGGTGGCGGCGAGCCAGGCGCCGGCCAGGACGGACCAGCGCTCGGCGGTGTCCAGGTGCAGCCAGGTGTCGTACCCCGGGGTGGGGGCCCAGCGTTCGTCCACCTCGCCGTCGGGGGCCAGCAGGCCTGCGGTGTAGGCGAGTTCGAGCCAGAAGGCGGTCTGCTGCTCGGTGTTCTCCAGGGCCTGGGCGGTGCGCTTGAGGTCGCGGACGCCGAGGCCGCCGGCGCGCAGGGTCAGCGGCGGGGTGAGGCCCCAGCCGTCCAGCAGCTCCTCGACGGTCTTGACGGCGGTGTGCGCCTGGCCGGCCGCGGCGGCGTCCACGGCCTGCGGGTCGCGCGGGGCGGCGGCGGGCGCGGGCTCGGGCTGGACCGGTTCGACGGTGCGGTGGGTGCGGCCGCCGCGCAGGTGTAGGGCCAGCTCGCGGGGCAGCACGACGCTGCCGGGGCTGCTGGGCAGCAGCAGGCCGCGGGCGAGCAGCCACTCGACGGGGCTCTGCGCGTCCTCGGCGGTGACCGGGCGGGTGGCGTCCGGGACGGTGCCGGTGGGCGGGCCCCAGACCAGCCGCTCCAGCAGCCGCAGCGCGGCCTCGGGCGCGGTGTCGAGCAGTGCGGCGCAGCGGGCGCGGTCGGTGAGCAGCGCGGTGAGCGCGGCGACGGCGCTGACCGGGTCCGGGGTGCCGGGCTCCCCGGCCGAGGCGAGCAGCTGCTGCAGCCGGGCCGGGGACATGCCGACGGTGGCGTCGGCGAGGGTGGGGCCGAGGCCGGTGCGGCCCGGGTTGACGGCGGTCGGGGCGAGCGCCTCGCGGACGGCGAGGACCAGCCGCAGCCCGTTGTCCGGGCCCCAGAGCAGCGCCCGGTCGCGCAGGGTGGCGAGCGCGCGCGGCAGGGCGGTGGCGACGGCGGACCGGTCGGCGGGGGTGAGCGGGGTGGCGCCGGGGTGCGGCTTGACCTTCGCCGGGCCGGTCAGCAGGGTGCGGACGGTGCTCAGCGAGGTGCCGTCCGGGGCGGTGGCCAGGGCCTCGGCGACCTGGAGGGTGAAGCGGTCGAGCCGCTCCAGGGCGCGCAGCGCGGAGGCGCGCGAGGAGAGCCGGGCGGACAGCTGGGTGAGGTCGCCGGGGACGGGGTTCAGCAGGTCGGGGCGGGAGCGGAGCAGGGCGGCGAGCGCGTCGTCGGGACGGGCGCGCAACTCCTCGGCGAGGGTGCGCGGGCCGGTGGCGGACCTGCCCCGGCGTTGAGGGCCCTGCTGTGTGGTCATTCGACCTAGGTTAGTCGGGCGCGGGGACGACGGGGTGTCCGTCGTCCGGGCGCACCTCCGGCGCTCCGCCGTACCGGCGGACGGACTCGCGCGGGCGGGGGCGGGGTGGGTAGCGTCACGCCGAGGGCGGTTCGGTGGGCGGCCGGGTACGGGCGAGGCGGGGTGGTCGGTGATGACGGACGGCGAGTGGTGGCGCAAGAGCGGGCCGTGGAGCGAGCGTTCGGTCGGCGGCCCGGACGCCGCTTCGGACGCCGGCTCGGGTTCGGGTTCGGGCTCGGGCACCGGTTCGGGTGAGGCCGCGTCCGGCGGCGCTCCGGAGGCTCCGTCCGCCCCCGTTCCCGCTCCGGACTTCGACCCCGACAGCGTGTACGACCCGCCGGCGCCGAGCGCGGGCGGCATCCCGTCCGTGCCGCTGCACCTGCCGGAGACCGTCGCCGGGGACCGGCCGGACGGGCCCCCGCCGACGACGGTGTCGAGCACCGGCCCGTGGACGATGACGCTCTTCGACTTCTCGGACGGGCCACGGCCCGCGCCGAAGCCGATCCCCGGGCAGCGCACCGCCGAGGAGGCCGCCGAGCAGGCGGCGGCGGAGGCGGCGGAGACGGCGGCGGCGCCCGCCGCCGACCTGACGAAGAAGCCGCGCAGGGGCTGGCTCAGGCCGGCCCCCGCCGCCCCTCCCGCGCCGCCCGAGGCCCCGGCCGGGAAGGCCGGGGGCAAGGCCAAGGGGAAGGGGAAGGCCAAGGGGAAGGGCCAGGAGGCGGAGAAGGAGGCGCCCGCCCGCAAGCCCTCCCCGCTGATCCTGCTCTCCTGCGCCCTGCTGGTCGGCGGGGCGGTCTCCGGCTTCCTCCCGGCCATGCTGGCCGGTTGGGGCCTCGGCTACCTGTCCCGCCAGATCTCCGACCTGATGCGGAAGTTCGTGATCCTCGGCATCCCGCTGGTCACGATGAGCGTGTCCACCTTCTACTCCATGCAGCAGGCCAAGCAGGCCGGCGGACAGGGCGGCGGCCTCCAGTCGGGCTCGCCGCTGGGCGCGATCAGCTGGTCGTCCGCCCCGAACGTGCTGCGGCTGTCCGCCGTGCTGTCGGCGGTGGTCCTGCTGCTGCTCGCCCTGCGCCGCCGCCCGCCGCAGCAGCAGGGCTGAGCGCGGGGGCCGGTCCGGTCCGGCCCCCGCTACTTGCGGACGAAGCAGCCGGAGCCGTCCACGACGGCGTGGGTGCCGCCGTTGTGTGACGGTGCCGCCGGGGCGTCAGTCGTCGGCGAGGTGGACGAGTCGGCGGAAGGTCGTCGGGTCGCCGAGGTGGTCGACGATCCAGTGGGCGACGGTGGCGCGGGTGGCGGTGCCGGCCCGGGGGAGCGGTCGGTCGTACGAGACCTGCGGGCCCGGGGACGGCGGGCCGTCCTTGAGCATCGGCACGCGGACGACCGTCCAGGCGGCGTCGGAGCCGGCGAGCACCGCCTCCATCCGGGCCAGGTCGTGGTGGACCTCCCGGTACAGCCGGTCGACCACCAGCCTGGCCACCACCCGTTGGGCGCGCGGGAGCCGGCTGGTGTCCAGCCCCGCCGAGCTCATCGTGACCAGGTGCCGGGCGCCGCCGTCCCGCAGTGCCGCGGTCAACTCCCGGGCGCCGTCGGAGAAGAGGGTGGTGGCGGTCCGGCGGCCGGTGGTGCCGAGGGTGGCGACGACGGCGTCCTGGTCGCTCAGCGGCCCCCGCAGGGAGCCCGGCCGGCCGACGTCGGCCCGGGCGGTGAGCGGGGTGCCGTGCGCGTACTCCGGCAGCCGGGCGGGGTCGCGGGCGACGGCGGTGACGGTGTGTCCGGCGGCCAGTGCGAGGTCGACCACCAGACGGCCGGTGCGTCCGGTGGCACCCACGACTGCGATCCTCATCGGTTCCCTCCTCGGGATGGTTCGGGATGGTTCGGTCTCGGATGGCGCCTTGTTATTCATTCAGACGGACTGTATGAATGAAATCAAGTGAACCACGGCGCACCGCGCGTGCGAACCCGAAGGAGCGATGGAACATGGGAGTTCGGCAGGATCGGTACCCCGACCTGGACGGCCGGGTGGTCGTGGTCGCCGGCGGCAGCCGCGGCATCGGCGCGGAGACCGCCCGCGCCTTCGCCCGGCAGGGCGCGGCCGTCGCCGTCCTCGGGCGCGACGCGCAGGCGCTGGCGGAGGTGGCGGAGGGCCTGCGGGCGGAGGGGGTCCGGGCGCTCGGACTGGTCGCCGACTGCACGGACGCGGCGGCACTCGGCTCCGCCGCCGCCCGGATCGAGCGGGACCTCGGCCCCGTCGACACCCTGGCCGCCTTCGCCGGCGGCGGAGGCTACCCGGTACCGACCGTCCGCGAGACCGAGGAGCACTGGCGGGCCGTGCTCGACGGCAACCTCACCGCCACCTTCCTCACCGTCCAGGCCTTCCTGCCCGGTCTGCTGGCCCGCCGCGGCGGTTCGATCGTCACCATGGCCTCCACGGCCGGCCGGCTGGCCGGCGGCGCCTCCGCGGCGTACGCCACGGCCAAGGCGGGGGTGCTGATGTTCACCCGGCACCTCGCCCTGGAGGTCGCCGGTGAGGGCGTGCGGGTCAACGCCATCGCGCCGGGCGCCGTCCGCACCGAGCGGACCGCCGCGCAGATGCCGCCCGAGGTGCAGGCCGCGGTCGCCGCCGCGCACCCGCTGGGCCGCCTCGGCGAGCCGGCGGACGTCGCCTCGGCCACGCTCTTCCTGGCCTCCGACGCGTCCTCCTGGATCACCGGGCAGACCCTGGACGTCAGCGGCGGGCGGGTCATGATCTGAGCGCCGGGCCCGCTCCGCCGGGCGCCGGGCCTTCCCCGCCCGGGTGAACCGATCGGCGATACTGCCAGTTCACACGGAACGAGTGGAGGCGAGCGGGATGAGCCCCCGGTCCTACCGGATGGGACAGCGGCAGGCGGAGGTCGACGAGACCCGCGCCCGGATCGTCGCGGCCGCCCGCGCGCACCTGGCCGAGACCGGCGGGGTCTCGCTGGACGCGGTCGCCCGCCGCGCGGACGTCGCCCGGGCGACCGTCTACTACCAGTTCGGCTCCAAGGCGGGCCTGCTGGAGGCGGTCTGCGACGCCCTCGCCGAGCAGGGCGGCATGGCCCGGCTCGCCGAGGCCTTCACCCAGGCCGACCCCTGGGCGGCGGTGGACCGCTTCGTCGAGGTGATGGGCGGCTTCTGGGCGGTCGACCGGGTCTGCACCCGCCGCCTGCGCGCCCTCGCCGCGCTCGACGAGGAGGTCGGCCGGGTCATCGCCGACCGCGACGCCCGCCGCCGGGAGGGCGCCGCGGTGCTGGCCGGCCGGCTGCCCGACGCCCCGGCGGACGCGGGGCGCCTGCTCTTCGTGCTCACCGCCTTCGAGACCTACGACGCGCTGGCGGCGGAGGCGGAGGCGGCGGGAGCCGTGGGCGGCGGGGCCGACCTGGCCGTGGCCACCCCGGCGGTCACCCGCCTGGTCCGCGCCGCCCTCGGCGGGCCGGCCGACGGGTCGTAGGGCCCCGGTCAGCCGGCCTGCCGCGCGGCCGTGCCGAGGATGCCGGCGGTGACGGCCGCCGGGTCGTCGGTGGGCAGTGCGTGGCCGGCGCCGGGGACGATCTCGACCCGGGCGGTGGGCACCAGCCGGTGCAGGCGGTCGGCGACGGCCCGGGCGTCGTGCAGGGCGCTGCGTTCGCCGAGGAGGAAGAGGGCGGGGGCGGTGAGCCGGCCGAGTTCCCGGTCGGTGAGGGTGGCGGCCGGGGGCAGGCGGCGGCGGAAGCCCATCGAGGCGCGGACCAGCGCCATCAGTTCGGTCTCCAGGACGGCGCTGTTGCCGACCAGCCGGGCCAGCCGGGGGCGCAGCGGGCGCGGGGCCGTCGCGGCGAGGCCGCCGAGGACGAGCCAGGTGTAGAAGCGGCGGTCCAGGTCGGCGAGGCCCGCCGTTTCGACCAGGGTGAGGGCGGCGGTCCGTCCGGGGTGGTGGATCTGGTGGTTGAGGGCGATCCAGCCGCCGTAGGAGCAGCCGACCAGGTGGGCGGAGGGCAGGTCGAGGGCGGTGAGCAGCTCCTCCAGCCAGGCGGCGGCGTCGCGGCCGTCGGTGACGGGGGCGCTCTGCACGCTGGCGCCCGGTTCGCCGACGGTGTCCACGGCGATCACGGGGTGCTGTGCGGCGAGGGCGTCGAGGTGGGCGTGCCACATCAGCGCGTTGCCGCCGGAGCCGGGCAGCAGCACGATCGGCCGGCCCTCGGCGCGGCCGGTGCGGTACACCCGGGTGGTGCCGTAGCCGGTGGGGACGTCGAGCGGTGTCCAGGGCCCCGGCCGGAGTTCGGTCAGCGCGCGCTCGTAGGCGGCGCGGAAGCGGGCTTCGGCCTTGCCGTTCTTGAACTCGCTGATTCGCATGGTACATGTGTATCACATGCATGATACGGGTGTACCAAGTGAAGCGGGACGAACAGACGGAGGCCGGAATGACCGCGAAGGTCGACCACGAGGAACGCCGTCGGCAGATCGCCGAGGCCCTGCTGCGCATCGCCGACACCCAGGGCCTGCAGTCCGCCAGCATGCGGGCCGTCGCCACGGAGGCCGGGGTCTCGCTGCGGCTCGTCCAGTACTACTTCACGACCAAGGAGGGACTGCTGCTGGACGCCCTGGCCAGGCTCGGCACCCAGCTCCAGGCCCGGATGGAACGGTGGATCGGCCAGGCCCGCGCCCCCCGGGAGGTGGTGACGGCGATCCTGTCCTGCATCCTGCCGACGGACGCCGAGAGCCGCCGGATCACCAGGACGTACGCGGCGTACTACGCGCTGGTGCTCGGCGACCCCGAGGTGCTGGCGAAGCAGGCCGCGCAGCCGCCGGTCGTCCTGGAGGGCTTCCTCGCCAAGCAGCTCCGGGCGGCGCAGCAGGCCGGGGGGATCGGGCCGGAGCGGGACGTCGAGGCGGTCGCGGCCGGGCTGCTGGCGATGGTCAACGGGCTCGGCTCCAGCGTGCTGGGCGGCCAGCGCACCGGTGAGCAGGCGCTCGCGGTCCTCGCGTACCACCTGGACGAGCTGTTCGGGCGGCCGGAAGCGGGCTGACGGCCGGTGCCGTCGACCGCCGCGACGGTCCTCCGGTCCGCCGGTCCGGCCCGCCGATCGTCGCGGCAGGCGGGCACCCCTCGCGGCAAGGGGGCTAACACCCGTACGGGGCGGGTGCTTTCCCCGTTCCGCTGGAGGGCCTGTCACTGACAGACTCCGGGGTATGTCCGCGCAGCCCGTGATGACGACCGAAGCGCCCGAAGCCCCCTCCTCCCGGTCCGGGAGCGGCGGCAGCGACTTCGCCCAGTTGACCCGCCGAATAGTCGACGAGGGCCTGCTCGACCGGCGCCCCGGCTACTACGCCGCCCGCATGGCCCTGGTGTTCGCCGCCTTCCTCGGCGGCTGGTACGCCCTGTTCGCGCTGGGCGACACCTGGTGGCAGCTCGGCCTGGCGGCGGCGATGTCCGTCGTCTTCGCCCAGATCGGCCTGCTCTCCCACGATCTGGCGCACCGTCAGGTCTTCGACCGGCGGGTGCCGAGCGAGATCGGCGGCCGGATCGCCGCCAACCTGCTGATGGGCATGAGCTACGGCTGGTGGATGAACAAGCACACCCGCCACCACGCCAACCCGAACCACGAGGAGCGGGACCCGGACGTCGCCCCCGAACTCCTGGTGTGGTCCCAGCGGCAGGCCCGGAAGGCGAGCGGCGTCGCCCGGTTCATCGGCCGCCGGCAGGCGTACCTGTTCGTGCCGCTGCTCCTGCTGGAGGGCCTCAACCTCAGCTTCAACAGCTTCCGCGCGCTGCGCGGGCCCGTGGTGAAGCGCCCGGTGCTGGAGGGCGTGCTGCTGGTGGTCCACTTCCTCGCCTACTTCGGCCTGGTGTTCGCCGCGCTCCCGGCCGGCAAGGCCGTCGCCTTCATCGCCGTGCACCAGGCGCTGTTCGGCGTCTACCTGGGCAGCGTCTTCGCCCCGAACCACAAGGGCATGCTGATGGTGACCCCGGAGATGAAGCTCGACTTCCTGCGCCGCCAGGTGCTCACCTCGCGCAACGTCCGCGGCGGGCTGCTCATCGACGCGGTGATGGGCGGCCTCAACTACCAGGTGGAGCACCACCTGTTCCCCAGCATGCCGACTCCGGCGCTCGGGCGGGCTGCCCGGATCACCCGGGAGTTCTGCGCCGAGAAGGGCGTCGCGTACTACGAGACGGGCCTGTTCCGCTCCTACCGGGAGATCTTCACCCACCTGCACCGGACGGGCGAGCCGATCCGCTCCGGCGGGTGACCGTCACGTCCGGCGGGTGACCGTCACGCCCTGGCGCCGGGATCCGTCGCCGGGACGGCCCTTCGGCGGCATCGCCCGTCCGCCGGCGCGTTCGCGCCCGTACGATGCCCGAGCGGGGTGGGTGGAGACCGGGGGTGGGTGTGGTTCGGTTCTGGCTGAGGTGGGCGCTGATCGCGCTCCTGGGAGTGGCGGTCGTGTTCGGCGGCTGGGCCGGGTGGCGGTTCTACCGCGACACGGCCATTCCGGCCCCGCCGGACGTCCCGGGGGTGGCGCGGGCGCCGGAGACCGAGGAGGCCCGCCTGGCGGCCGAGCGGCGGATGGCCGACCGGATCGACCGGCTGCCCGAACTGCTGCCGTGGGCCCAGGGGTTGGGGCGGTCGACGGTCGACGTGTGCCGCACCGACTACCGCGGCGGCCTGTTCCTCCGGGGGCTGTGGCTGCCGGTGGCCTGCGAGCGGACCGTGAACGTGTACCTGGCCTTCGACGGCGGCGACGTCCGCTCCCGGCTGGCCGATCTGGACCGGTACCTGGACGCCGAGGGCTGGCGGAGCTCGCAGCAGTGGAGCGGCCTGGTCGCGGCCGACGAGTACGCCCACCAGCCGCCCGCCGACCCGACCCCGGAGGAGGTGGCGGAGGCGGCGGCCCGGCCGATCGCCCCGTCGGTGGAGTTCAGGCCGGCGACGGACGAGGCGGTGCGGACGGAGCTGGCCGTGAGCGTCTCCCGGCCGCCGGGCCCCGAACTCCTGACCTCCGGCGAGGACTACTGGTACGAGAAGTACGGCGGCCGGCGCTACCGGAACGACGAGGGGCAGCGGTCCGAGTACCTGGCCTGGCAGCCGGTGCGGCCGAGCGAGGTCACCGGGCCGGCCGAGGGCCGGTACGTGGCGGTCCTGGGCTTCACGACCAGGTACGCGGAGCAGCAGGAGGCGCCGTGAGGCCGGGAGCCGCCGTGGCCGGTCAGCCCGCCGTGCCGGGCGGCGGGGAGGGCGGCGGGGAGAGCGGCAGGGTGGCGGTGACCCGGAAGCCCGTGCGGTAGGGCGAGGCGGTCAGCTCGCCGCCGAACAGCGCGATCCGCTCGGCGAGTCCGAGCAGGCCGTGCTCGGTGGACAGTCCCCGGCGGGCCTCGGGGCGGCGGCCCGCGCCGTCGTCGACCACGTCGAGGGTCAGCACCTCGGACCAGCTGATCCGCACCGAGGCGTGGCTGCCGGCGCCGGAGTGCTTGATGATGTTGGTGACGGCCTCCTGGACCAGCCGGTAGGCCGTCAGGTCGACGCTGTCGTCGAGGTGGGCCGGGGTGCCGCGCACCTCCAGGTCGATCAGGATCCCGGCGCGTCGGGCGTCCTCCAGCAGCGGGCCCAGGTCGGCGAGCCCGTGGCGCCCGGCCCTGTCCGTCATGGGGACGTCGGCGGTGCGCAACAGCCGGAGCATGCGGCGCAGTTCGGCCATCGCGTTGCGGCCCAGTTCCTCGATGTCGCGGAGGGTGCCGGCCAGCCGGTCCGCGTCGGCGGGCGCGGTGCAGCGGGCGGTGTCGGCCTGCATGACGATGACGGCCACCGCGTTGGCCACGATGTCGTGCAACTCCCGGGCGATCTGGACGCGTTCGCCGAGGACGGCCTGGCGGGCGCGCGCGAGTTCGCGCTGGTCGCGCTCGGCGGCGAGGGCGGCGGCCCGGACCCGGCGGCCGGCGCCCCAGGCGACGGCGGTGATCGGCAGGAAGTAGGCGATGCCGCTGACGAGGTACGACGTCCGACGGGAGGGAGGCACCGCCCCGTCGGCGACCGGGTACCAGATGGCCAGGGCGATCGGCAGGGCCGTCAGCACGAGGGCGGCGACGGAGGCGGGCCGGCCGCTCAGCCGGGCCGTCGTGTACAGCGCGAGCAGTACGCCGAAGAAGGGGGTGAAGGCGAAGCCGCTGTTCAGGGAGAGCAGGGCCGCGCCCACGGCGGCGGCCCAGACGACGGCGAACACCGCCTCCGGCCACCGTCGGCGGAAGGTCAGCGCGACGGCCTCCGGGACGGCGAACGCGGACAGCAGCAGCTGGTCGCGGACGTTCGTCCCGGTCGCGAGCGGGGCCGCGTAGAAGAAGACGTCGGGGACGGTGACCGCCAGTGCCAGCGCGGCGTCCGCCGCCGTGACGGTCGGTGACCCCCGGCGGCGGACGCCGTCCGTCGCGACCTCCGTCACAACCGGAGTTCCCGGCAGCACGAGGTGTTCGAGCCGAGGCAGCACCAGTTGTCGTCGAACTCCCGGAACCCCTCCACCGGGATGTCGGACCACCACGGTTCCGGCGGGGCGGCGCGCTCCGGTGGACGGACCGGATAGCCGAGGGCGGCGTGGGCGGCCCACAGGTCGCCGTGGTACTGCCGCAGGGTGTCGTTGAGCCGGTCCCGGGTGACCTCCCCGGGGGCGGGCGCGTGCCGTGACGGCGTGAGCAGGGTCAGGAAGGCCGCCGCGCCGCGGACGTCGTCGGTGGCGAAGGCGGCCAGGCTGATGCCGGCCACGCGCAGGGCCTCGGTGCCGTCGCCCGGGTCGGGGGCGACGGTGATGCGGACGGCGAGGCTCTGCCACGGGTCGCCGACCGTGCGCGGCGGATCGGGCACCAGGAGAGTGCGGGGGCCGAGGAGGATGCCGTGGGCGAGGGCCGGACCAGCCTTCCCGTCCGACTCGACGTGGTGCACGGTGGCACCGACGGTGGGCGCGGGGATCGTCGATTCGCTCATGGTGGGGCTCCCGGAGGGGAGTGGGGGCTTTCACCCAGTGGTAGCGCGCCCCGTCCCGCGTCGCCTGCGGGGGATGACTGCTCGGGTGAGTGACCGAGCGGGGTCGGTCGCGGCCCCCCGCACGCGTCCCGCGGGCGGCCGCGCGGCCCCTCAGCCGCCGAAGCCGGCCAGCAGCCCGCGCGGGTCGAAGGTCACCCGGATCCGGGTGATCCGCCCGTCCTCGACGTGCATCCAGTTCGCCGTCGGCGCCGGCGGGGCGATGCTGGTGCGCAGCTCGAACCAGGTGATCACCTCGTTGCCCTCGGCCACCCGGACCTTCACGTCGATCTTCTCCAGCACCTGTCCGAGCCCCTTCAGCCCGGCCAGCGCCTCCTCCACCCCGGAGGCCGTCCCCAGCGCGCCGACGAAGTCGACGTCGTCGGCCAGCAGGCCCCGGACGGTCTCGAAGTCGCCCGCCTCCCAGGCGGTGAAGTAGGTCTCGGCAAGCTCACGCGCGGTCTTCGTCGTCGTCATGCCTCCATCCTCCCGAGCATCCAACCCATCCGTCCAACAGATGGATCGGATGGAGTCCATCTCTTCTGGTTATGCCGCAGGGGTCCGGTCGCCTATCGTCGTCGCCCATGGAGATGCACCAGCTGCGCTACTTCGCCGCCGTGGTCGACGAGGGCACCTTCACCGCCGCGGCCGCCCGGCTGCACGTGAGCCAGTCCGGCGTCAGCACCCAAGTGGCCAAGCTGGAGCGCGAACTGGGCCAGCAGCTGCTCGACCGGACCGGCCGGCAGGTGCGCCTCACCCCGGTCGGCGAGGCGGTCCTCCCGCTGGCGAGGAACGCCCTGGCCACCCTCGACGCCATCCAGCACACCGCCGCCGAGTTCGCCGACGCCGTCCGCGGCCGGGTCCGGCTCGGCATGATCATGGGCTGCTCGATCCCGCCCTTCCTGGACACCGTCGCCGACCTCGGCCGCAGCCACCCCGGCATCGAACTCAGCCTGCACGAGGGGCACTCCGAGGACCTCCAGGCGCAGGTCCTGGCCGGCTCCCTCGACCTGGCCCTGATCGGCTACACCGGCGAGGCCGCCCCGGGGCTGGAGGACACCGTCGTCGTCGACGAGCCGATCGCCGCCGTCGTCCCCGCCGGGCACCCCCTCGACCGGGCGCGGCTCCGCCTCGCCGACCTGCGCGGCGAGAAGGTCCTCTGCCTCCCCCCGGGCACCGGCCTGCGCGCCGCCTACCAGGACTCCTGCCGCCGGCTCGGCCTCGATCCGCGGGTGGACATCGAGGCCAGCTCCCCGGCCGCCCTGCTCCGGCTCGCCGAGCGCGGTGCGGGCGTGGCCGTCCTCAGCGCCTCCTCCGCCACGGGCGCCGGGCTGCGGGCCGTCCCGCTGGCCGACGCCGCCACCTGCGCCCGGCTCGGGCTGGTCGTCCGCCGCGACCAGCAGTCCCCGGCGGTACGGCTGTTGCGCGCGAAGCTCGCCGCGGCGATGCGCCCGGCCTGAGCGCCGCCCGCCGCCCGCGCCGTCCCCCCGTACCGGCGCGGGCGGGCCGGCGGGCCGGTCGACCGGAGCTCAGGCCTTCCAGCGCGGATCGCGCCCCGAGGCGGCCAGCGCGCGGTCCCACGCGGAGGCGTCCTCCGGCAGCGCCACCGACTCGGCGAAGCCCGCGTACCGGCGGTACAGCTCGGCGTTCTCCGCCACGATCTCCCCGGCCAGCAGGGCGAGTTCCTCGTCGACCCCGATGTGCCCGCCGGTCGCCCGGGCCACGTCCCAGCCGTGCAGCAGCAGCTCCAGGACCAGCATCCGGGCGATCCCGACCGCCGGTACCGGGGCGCCGCCGAGGTCGACGTCGCCCTCCCAGGCGGCCGGGTCCGCCCAGGCCGCGACCGCGCGCTCCAGCTGGGCCGCGTAGCCGGAGCGCCAGTCGGCGTCGGCGGTGAAGTCCCGCGCGCCGAGCTCCTCGGGCAGTTCGACCCGCCGGGCCCGGTGCTCCAGGCCGTGCGAGGTGTAGAGCACCCAGTGGTTGATCAGCGCACGGGTGTCGAACTCCGTGCAGGGCGTCGGCGCGTCCAGGGGCTGGTCGGCCGGGACGGCGGTGGCGACAGCGGCGGCGGCGGAGGCGGCGCGGGCCAGGAGCGGGTGCATCGGGTGGGCGGTCATGGCGCCGATTCTGCGCGGGGCCGTACCGGGCGGTCTTGAAGAAACGCGACGACTAGCCTGGCGGTATGGGCACGGACCCCCTGGACCCGTTGGAACCCCCGGACGCTCCCGGCCTCGGCCGCGGCGTGCTCCACCCCGCCCGGGCGGCGGAGCTGATCACCGTGGACCGGCTCGTCCCCGACCCGGCCGTGGCGCGGTTCGTCGAGTACTACTGGCTGGTCCGCTGGGACCTGCGCGGCCTGCCGCCGTACGAGCAGAAGGTGCTCGCCCACCCCAACGTCCACCTGGTCTTCGAGGCCCCGCGGGCGCGCGTGTACGGGGTGGACCGCTCGCTCTTCGTCCGCCGTCTGGAGGGCGCGGGGCACGTGCTGGGCGCGCGGTTCCGGGCCGGCGCCTTCCGCGCCCTCGCCGGGCACCCGGTGAGCGGTCTGGCCGACCGGTCGGTGCCCGCCGCCGAGTACTTCGGGCCCGGGGCCGACCGGTTCAACGCGGAGGTCCTCGGGGCGTCCGGCAGCTCCGCGGCCCTCGCCGACGCCTTCCTCCGCCCCCGGCTGCCCGAGCCCGACCCGGTCGCCGCCGAGGTCGCCGCGATGGTGGACCGGATCACCGGCAGGCCGGACCTGTGCCGGGTGGACGCGCTGGCCGCCGAGCTGGGCCTGACGGTCCGCCGCCTCCAGCGCCTGTTCGCCGAGTACGTCGGCGCCTCCCCGAAGTGGGTGCTGCGCCGGGCCCGCCTCCACGAGGCCGCCGAACGCGCCGGGACGGACGGCGGGTTGGACCTGGCCGCGCTTGCCGCCGAGCTGGGGTACGCGGACCAGGCGCACCTCACCCGGGACTTCGCCGCCGCCGTCGGCGTCCCCCCGGCCCGCTACGCGGGGGCGGGTCAGGCTCCGAGGAAGCGCTGCAGCTCGTCCAGGACGTAGTTGGCCCCGGTGTACCCGATCCCCTGGAACCACAGCTGGTCGTCCACCGGGAACGCCCGGTGCCCCTTGACCGCCCCCAGGGCCTGCCAACCCGGGCTCGCCAGGGCGGCGTTGGCCCCGGACAGCTCCGGATCGCCGTACGTCGCGTAGAGCAGCAGGTCGCCGTCGGCCCTGGCGAGCTGGTCCGGAGGGATCTCGGTGTCGGACTGGTCGACGTTCTGCGCGTCCGGCCGGCCGACCTGGGCGTCGGCGAGCACCGTGCCGGGGAAGCTCTGCCGGCCGAACAGCCGGATGCCGCCGCCCTCCACGAACCGCACCAGGCTCACCTTGCGCCCGGACAGCTTCGCCGCCGCCAGCGCCTGGGCCACCTGCCCGGCGTGCTTCTGGTACGCGCCGGCGAAGGCCGCCGCGGCCGCCTCCCGGTTGAGCGCCTGGGCGTGCAGCTGGAAGTCGGCCTTCCACGGCGCCCCGGCGGTCTGGGTGAGCACGGTCGGGGCGATCTCGCGGAGCTGCTCGTAGCGGTCGCCGTCGCGGGTCTGGTTGGAGAGGATCAGGTCCGGCCGCAGCGCCCGTACGGTCGGCAGGTCGGGCGAGCCGGCCGGGCCGACCAGCCGGATCCCGGCCGTCCGGGAGGCCGGCCAGTACTCGGGGTAGCGGGTGTCGCGGGCCGGGAGCGCGGCGCCGACCGGGGTGATGCCGAGGGTCAGCGCGGAGTCGAGCACGTCGGTGTCCAGCACGACCACCCGCATCGGCGCGCCCGGCACCACGACGGGGCCGGTGGCGGCGTTCACCGTCACCGGCGGCACCGGGGTCGGGGACGGCGAGGCGCCGCCGGCGGGGCCGTCCGCGGTCGCCGGGGCCGGCCGCCGGGCGGCGGTGCAGCCGGTGGCCGCCGCGAGCGCGCCCGCGCCGAGGCCGGTGAGGAGGGTGCGGCGGGAGATCCGGGGCATCGGCGGTCCTCTGGCGGCGCGGTGGGGTCGGGGCGCCGTCGATTATGTCCGAAATGGCACCTAAAGTGCCGTTAAGTGCGGGCCGTCAGGCGCGAGTGGCGTCCGGGGCGAGCGCCGTCCACGGGGCGCCCGGCACGACCAGCGGCGTGCCGGTCACCGGGTCCGGCACCACCACCGAGTCCAGCCCGAACACCTCCCGCACCAGCTCGGCCGTCACCACGTCCCCGGGCGCGCCCTGCGCCACCACCCGGCCGTCCCGCATCGCCACCAGGTGGTCGGCGTACCGGGCGGCCTGGTTGAGGTCGTGCAGCACCGCGACGACGGTCCGGCCGCGCTCGACGTTCAGCCGGCGGACCAGGTCCAGCACCTCCACCTGGTGCGCGATGTCCAGGTAGGTGGTCGGCTCGTCCAGCAGCAGGATGTCGGTGCCCTGGGCGAGCGCCATCGCGATCCAGGCGCGCTGGCGCTGGCCGCCGGACAGCTCGTCCATGCTCCGCTCGGCCAGCTCGGCGGTGGAGGTGCGCTCCAGCGCCTCCGCGACCGCCGCCTCGTCCTCCGGCGACCACTGCTGCCACCAGCTCTGGTGCGGCTGGCGGCCGCGCGCGACCAGGTCCGCCACCGAGATGCCCTCGGGGGCGGACGGCGACTGCGGCAGCAGGCCGAGCCGCTGGGCGATCCGCTTGGTCGGGATCCGCGCCAGCTCCTCGCCGTCCAGCAGCACCGCGCCCCGGACCGGCTTCAGCAGCCGGCCGAGGGCCCGCAGCAGGGTCGACTTGCCGCACGCGTTCGGGCCGACGATCACCGTCACCCGCCCGTCCGGGACGGCCACGTCCAGGTCCTCGACGACCGTGCGCGCCTCGTAGGCCAGGGTGAGGCCCCGGGCCTCCAGGCGGTGTTCGGACATCAGGAACCTCCACGGCGGGATCGGATCAGCAGCCACATCAGGTACGGCGCGCCGACCAGGCCGGTCACCACGCCCACCGGCAGCTCCGTCGGAGCCAGCAGCCGTCGGGCGACCAGGTCGGCGAGGACCACCACCAGCGCGCCGGTCAGCGCCGAGCAGAACAGCGGGACCTGCGCCGAGCGGGCCAGCCGCAGCGCGATCTGCGGGGCCATCAGCGCGACGAAGTCCACCGGCCCGGCGGCCCCGGCCGCGCACGAGGCCAGCACGATGCCGAGCAGCGCCATGCCGAGGCGGATCCGGTCCAGGCGCAGGCCGAGGCCGACGGCGGTGGCGTCGTCGAAGGAGATCGACCGCTGGGCGCGGGCGGCCCACAGCGCGACCGGCACGGCGGCGAGCAGCACCCAGGCGAGCCAGTCGGCCTGGTCGTAGCCGGCGCCGTTCAGGCTGCCGGTCATCCAGACCTTGGCGGCCTGGGCCTGGAAGCCGTCGCCCTTGGTGAGGAAGACGGAGGTGAGCGAGGACAGCGCGACGCTGATGCCGATGCCGATCAGCACGAAGCGCTGCGCGTGCAGGCCGCGCCGCCAGGCCAGCGCGTACACCAGCAGCCCGGCCACCAGGCCGCCGGCCACCGCCGCGTACGGGGCCTGGCCGGTCGAGCCGACCACGCCGTACGCCATCAGACCGACCACGGTCGCGGTCGCGCCCCAGGTCACGCCCACCACGTCGGGGCTGGCCAGCGGATTGCGGGCGACGGTCTGGATCAGCGCCCCGGCCAGCCCGAGCGCCAGGCCGACCAGCAGCCCGACCACCACCCGGGGCAGCCGGAACTCGCCGACCACCAGCTCGTGCGGGCTCGGCCGGCCGAGCACCACCTTGACCACCTCGGACGGCGCGACGGTGGACTCGCCCAGGCAGAGCGAGGCCACCACGGTCGCCGCCAGCGCCACCAGCAGCCCGACGGTGACGGCCAGCGAGCGCCGGTGCACCAGGAACGACGCCCGCCCGGCCCGGACGACGGTGTAGCCGCGCAGCGAGACCTTGCGGGAGACGGATGCCGTGCCGGGGACGGAGCTCGTACCGGGGACGGGACTCATGCCGCCACCACCTTGCGGCGGCGGACCAGGGCCACCAGCACCGGGACGCCGACCAGCGCCGTCATCACGCCCGCCGGGACCTCGGACGGCGGGAACAGGACCCGGCCGAGGGTGTCGGCGAGCAGCAGCAGCGCCGGGCCGAGGACGGCGGAGAAGGCGAGGATCCAGCGGTGGTCGGCGCCGGCCAGCGCGCGGGCCGCGTGCGGGACGGCGAGGCCGACGAAGGCGATCGGGCCGGCCGCCGCGACCGCCGAGCCGGTCAGGACGGTCGCGCCGAGCGCACCGACCGCCCGGACCAGGCCGGTCTTGGCGCCCAGCCCCTTCGCGGTGTCGTCGCCGAGCGCCAGCGCGTCCAGTCCGCGCGCCACCGCGACCACCAGCACCGTGCCGACGGCCAGGAACGGCAGCAGCTGCCAGGCCACGTCCGAGGTCCGCCCGGAGAGCGAGCCGACGTGCCAGAAGCGGAACTGGTCCATGGTGGCCGCGTCGGTGGTCAGCACCAGGGTGTTGAGCGAGGCGATGAAGGCGGACGTCGCCGAGCCGGCCAGCGCCAGCTTGATCGGCGTGGCCCCGCCCCGGCCGCGCCCGGCGAGCCCGTACACCAGCACGGTGGCGATCACCGCGCCGGCGAAGCCGAACCAGACGTACCCGGTGAGGGTGGAGACGCCGAAGCCGGAGATGGCGACCACCACGCCGGCCGCCGCGCCCTGGGAGACGCCGAGGATGCCGGGGTCGGCGATCGGGTTGCGGGTCAGGCCCTGCATGACGGCCCCGGCCAGGCCGAGCGCCGCGCCGACGGCCAGTCCGACGACGGTGCGCGGCACCCGCAGCTCGCGGACCACCACGGCGTTCGCGGTGTCGCCGCCGTGCAGCAGGGCGTCCAGCGTGTCGCCGAACGGGATGGTCCGGCTGCCGACCGCCAGGCTCAGCAGCACCGCGGCGGCCAGCACGACGAGTGCGGCGGCCAGCCACAGTATTCGGCGCCGCGGCGCGCGGTACGGCGCGCCGGGCGCACCGGGCGGTGCGCTGGTGTCGGTCATGGGCCCTCTCCGCTGACAACTCAGGCAAACCTAAGTTCCGCCGTGAAGCCCGGGCAAATCGCCTCGTGGCCCGGGGCACCCGTTGGGTAGCCTGGCGGCATGCCCGCGACCTCACCCGCCCCGCTCACCGTCGGCTTCGACCTCGACATGACGCTGCTGGACACCCGGCCGGGTATCCGCGCCACCTACCTGGCGCTCTCCGCCGAGACCGGCACCCCCATCGACGCCGACCTGGTGGTCACCCGGCTCGGCCCGCCGCTGCTGGACGAGATCCGCAACTGGTTCCCGGAGCACGAGGTGGAGCGGGCCGTCACCCGCTACCGCGAGCTCTACCGCGACCACGCCTTCGCCCCGACCGTGGCCCTGCCCGGCGCCCACGCCGCCGTCGAGGCGGTCCGCGCCCACGGCGGCCGGGTCGCGGTGATCACCGGCAAGTACGAGCCGAACGCCCGCCTCCACCTGGAGCACGCCGGGCTGGCCGCGGACACCGTGATCGGCGACCTGTGGGCGGAGACCAAGGGCGACGCGCTGCGCGAGCACGGCGCGAGCGTCTACGTCGGCGACCACCTCGGCGACATCCGCGGGGCCCGGCACGCCGACGCCCTCGCGGTCTGCGTGCCCACCGGCCCGTACAGCGCGCGGGAGCTCCACGAGGCGGGCGCGGACGTGGTGCTGGACGACCTCACCGGCTTCCCGGACTGGCTCGCCGGGCACCTGGCCGACCGCTAGGGCGGGCCCCGGAGCAGGCCCGCGGGCCTCAGGAGCCGGAGGGCCTCAGGACTCGACCGGCTCGATCCGGCGGCGCTGGGCCCGCGCGTTCAGCAGCAGTCCGGTCAGCGCGGCCAGGAAGCCGGCCGGCATCAGCATGCTCAGCCAGTACGCGGCCGTCGGCAGCGGCGTCAGGTGCAGGAACAGCGGGACGAAGGTGACCAGGGTGGCGAGCGCGCCGAGACCGAAGACGATCACCCCGGCCTTGACGTACACGTCGCCGGGGTCGGCGCTCTGGCTGCTCACGTCTGCTCACTCCTACGGGCCGGTCGGAACTGCCCCCAGTCTGGCAGAGCGGCCGCCGGGGAGGCCCACCGGAGCGGGCCGGTCACGTTGCGCAGTTTCCCGGCAGCTGAACGTTTTGATCCCTGTTGAGCGGGGGTATGCACGGGGTGCCGAGGGGCGCTACAGGTGCGCCCCGCGTCCTCAGACCCGGGGGTGTGAGCCGATGGACCGCGCGGAGCCGCGCCCCGGCCGTGCCAGTGCCGGGTCGCCCGTGACCGCGAGATCCCGTTCCCGCCGCCCCCACCGGGCCTCGGAACGCGGGTCCCTCGCGGAACGCGGATGAGGCAGTGACGGACGGTTAGTCTGCTCCTGACCGCGTGCCGGCCACGAGCGCCCACGGGCGCCGAGCCGAGGTCGGCCGCCTTTCCCCACCACCCAGTGATCCCCGGCCAGGGCCGGGATCCCTCACACCCATTCGAGGACTGTTCGAGATGCCCACCGGCCAGGTCAAGTGGTTCAACGAGACGAAGGGCTTCGGCTTCCTGTCGCGCGACGACGGCGGGGACGTCTTCGTCCACACCAAGGCGCTGCCCGACGGTGTCACGTCGCTGAAGCCGGGTCAGCGGGTCGAGTTCGGCGTGGTCGCCGGCCACCGCGGGGACCAGGCGATGGCCGTGCAGCTGCTGGACGCACTGCCCTCGGTGGCCGCCGCCCAGCGGCGGAGCGCCGACGACATGGCGCCGATCGTCCAGGACCTGATCACCACGCTGGACGCGGTGCTGCCCGGCCTCCAGCGCGGGCGCTACCCCGCCAAGCCGACCGGCCAGAAGCTGGCCGGCCTGCTGCGCGCGGTGGCCGACAACTTCGACGTCTGACGGGGAGCCGGACAGCCCTGGAGCCGGAACGCGCTGAAGTCGGAACGCTCTAGAACGCCAGCGCACCCGGGTCGAGCGGGGGCACCAGCCCCTCCGCGGCGGCCCGGGTGAGCAGCGCGCGGACGGCCGCGTAGCCCTCCTCGCCGAGGTCCTCGGTGAACTCGGTGACGTACAGACCGATGTGCTGCTCGGCGACGTCCAGGTCCATCTCCTGGGCGTGCGCCAGCACGTACCCGCGGCTCGCGGCCGGGTCCGCCCAGGCCTGCCGGACGGAGGAGCGGATCGCGTCGGCGATCTCCCGCAGCCGCTCGGCGCCGAGCGAGCGCCGGGCGACGATCGCGCCCAGCGGGATCGGCAGGCCGGTCTCCCGCTCCCAGGCCTCGCCCATGTCGGCCAGGCTGTGCAGGCCGTACTGCTGGTACGTGAAGCGGGCCTCGTGGATCACCAGGCCGGCGTCCACCCGGCCGTCCCGGACGGCGGGCATGATCTCGTGGAACGGCAGGACGACGATCTCGCCGAAGCCGCCCGGCACCGCCTTCGCCGCCCAGAGCCGGAACAGCAGGTAGGCGGTGGAGCGCTCGGAGGGCACCGCGACGGTCTTCCCGGCCAGGTCGGCGGGGGAGTCCACGCCCGGCAGGGTGAGCACCAGCGGGCCGCAGCCGCGGCCCAGCGCGCCGCCGCAGGGCAGCAGGGCGTACTGCTCCAGGACCCAGGGCAGCGCGCCGTAGCTGATCTTCAGCACGTCCAGCTCGCCGCGTTCGGCCTGCCCGTTGGTGATGTCGATGTCGGCGAAGGTCACCTCGGGGGCGTCCGCCCCGGGCACCAGGCCGTGCGCCCAGGCGTGGAAGACGAAGGTGTCGTTCGGGCAGGGCGAGTACGCGATGCTCAGCCGTTCAGCCACGGCCGGCCTCCTCAATCGGTTCGTGGTGCGGATGCCAGCTCGTGGACGGGCAGGGCGGCGAAGGCCCGTTCCAGGGCGGCCAGCGCCTCGCCGATCCGCCAGGCGGCCCGGTCGCGCGGGCCCACCGGGTTGGACACGGTGCGCAGTTCGAGGGCCGGCACGCCGTACCGGGCGGCGGCCTCGGCCACGCCGAAGCCCTCCATCGCCTCGGCGACGGCGCCCGGGTGGCGGGCGGCCAGCGCGGCGGCGCGCTCGGCGCTGCCGGTGACGGTGGAGACGGTCAGCACCGGGCCGGTCACGGCGTCCAGCGCCCGCGCGGCCAGCGCGACGGCGGCCGGCGGCGGGGTGTGCCGGACGGTGCCGAAGCCCAGCTCGGTGACGTCGGCGAAGCCCTCGGGGGTCTCGGCGCCGAGGTCCGCGGCCACGATCGCGTCGGCCAGCACGGTGGCGCCGACCGGGGCGAGCGGGGCGAAGCCGCCGGCGATCCCGGCCGAGACGGCCAGGGCGTACGGGTGGGCCGCCAGCGCGGTGGTGGCGGCGGCCGCGGCGGCGGCCGGGCCGACCCCGGCGGCCAGCACGTCCACCGGCACCGCCAGGGCCCGGTGCAGCGTGCCGCCGGGCAGCGGCAGCGCGGCGGACCCGCCGGGCAGGCCGCGCAGCACCGCCTCGGCCTCGGCGGCGACCGCGACGACGACGAGCAGCCGGGCCCCCGCGGGGTCCGACCGCTCGCCCCGGCCGTCGGCGACGGCGTGCGCGGTCATCGCGGGACCGTCAGCTGTCCTGGGTGTTCAGCTGGAAGTACCAGACGGCGATCGGGGCCTCCTGGTTCGGGTCGCCCTCGACCACGGTCACCACGGTCTTGCCGCTGGAGTTCAGCAGCTTGCCCGCGGCCTGGGCGCCGGACCAGGTCTGGCCCTTGGCGGCCGAGAACAGGCTGTAGCGCCCGCCCTGGTTGGCCGAGCCGCCGTTGGTGAAGGCCCACCAGCCCGTGTCGGCCACGTTCGGCGAGACGCCGACGCCGACCCGGTCGCTGCCCACGACGTCCGAGGAGGGCAGCGAGCCGTCCTTCAGCGCCTTGGTCGCGTCCTCCTGGCACTGCTGCTGCTGGTCCTCGGTGAGCGGGCTGCCGCCGTTCCAGCACAGCGGCTGCGCGACGACCGAGGAGTTGCCCACCGTGAGCGTGGCCTGGTGGGAGATGTGCTCGGTCTGGCCGGCGGCGATGGCGACGGAGGTGCCCACCGTGGCGGCGCCGACCACGACGACGGCGCCGAGGGCGGCGATGGCACGGGAATTGAGGCTCATGCGTCAGAATCTACCGGGCCGGGCCGATCACGCGACGCGGGGGTAGGCACCGCGTGTTGCCGCACCGCCCCGTTCAGGCCACCCGGGGGGTCGCCGGGTGCCGCCGCAGGCCCACCCGGAAGAGCGAGCGGAGCGTCCACAGCAGCGCCAGGCCGACCACCCCGGCGGCGATCGACAGGCCCAGCTCCCCGTTCAGCGGCAGCAGGATGCCGACCGCGCCGCCGGCCACCCAGGACACCTGCATCAGGGTCTCCGACCGGGCGAACGCCGAGGTCCGCACCGCCTCCGGGACGTCCCGCTGGATCAGCGCGTCCAGCGCCAGCTTGCCCAGCGAGGCCGCCATCCCGGCCACCCCGGCGACCAGAACCACCGTCACCACGCCGTACCAGAGCGCGGCCGCCGCCGTCACGCAGGTCGCCAGCAGCAGCATCGCGGCGACCGTCGCCTCCGGGCCCCGGGTGCGCAGCCAGGAGCCGAGCACCGAGCCCAGCGCGTTGCCCGTCCCGGCCGCCAGCGCCACCAGGCCCAGCGCCACCGTCGGCCGCAGCCCGCCGATCGGCTCCTCCCGCAGCAGGAAGGCCAGGAACATCACCAGGAAGCCGACCAGCCACTTCATCGCCGACATCGCCCGCAGCGCCAGGATCACCGAGGGGCCGACCGTGCGCAGCGAGGCCTTGACCGGCGGCGGCCGGTGGTGGATCAGGTGCGAGCCCTCGCCGTGCACCTCGGCGTGCAGGACGGCCCGCTGCTCGCCCTTGGCGGAGTCCACCGTGGGCGGCAGGTGGAAGGCCATCAGGGTGCCGACGACGAACACCAGGAAGGCGCCGCGCAGCGGCCAGCCGGGCCCGATCAGGTGCAGCAGCCCGCCCACCGCGGCGGCCACGCCGGTGGCCAGCAGCCCGGCCAGGGTGACCCGGGAGTTCGCCTTCACCAGGGACAGCCGGCTCGGCAGCAGCCGGGGCACCACCACGCTGCGCACCACCCCGTACGCCTTGGACGCGACCAGCACGCCGAGCGCCTCCGGGTAGAGCGCGATGCCGCCGCCGGCGATCACCCCGGCCATCGTCCAGGCCAGCACGGCGCGGGCCAGCATGGCCATCGCCATGGCCGCCCGGCGGCCGTGCGGGAGGCGGTCCAGCAGCGGGCCGACCACCGGGGCCAGGAGGGCGAACGGGGCCATCGTGATCAGCAGGTAGAGCGCGACCCGGCCGCGGGCCTCGCCGGTGGGCACCGAGAAGAAGATGGTGGACGCCAGCGCGATGGTGATCAGCATGTCGCCGAAGGAGTTGAGCGCGTGCAGCTCGATCAGCTTGGCGAGGCCGGACTCGCCCGCGCCCTCGGCGGCGGTGGCCCGGCGGATCCGCCGGCCGGTGCCGTGCACCACCTTGCCGGTGCGGGAGCCGGCGGCGGAGGCGGTGCGGACCAGGAAGTGCCGGCGGGGCTCGGGGACCTCGTCCCCGAACTCGTCCTCGTCCCCGTGCCCGTCCGGCTGCCGCGCGGTCCGGTCGGGGGCTCCTGGCGTCTCCGGGGCCTCGTTCCCGGGCCGGTCAGGGGGGCCGGCGGGCGCCTCGGGGCCGTCCGCCGGCTGCGGTTCGTCCGCGCCGGGGACCGGGGGCTGCTGTCGCGGCACGGCGTCCGCCTGGTCGGGGCTGCCGGCCTGCGGGGCGCGCAGTGCGTGCTGCGACGGGTCGTGGTCCGCCACAAGCCCATCCTGCCCCAGAAACGCCGAGCCGACGCGGGACCGGACTCCGCTCGGCGCGGCCCCGGAGCGGCCGTGTCCGCCCCGGACTGTGCCGGGGCACCGGCCGACGGGTAGCCTGCCCAAGGTCGACCCGCCGGAGCGCCGGGGCGCCGGCAGGCCGGTCGAGCGGCGCGGCCGGTACCCGAGGGGGCTCCCGGTCGCGCAGAATGGACGAGGGACACCGAGCCGCGACGGAACAGGCAACACGCCGTGGGCGACAGAAGAACTGGGAGAGAATCGACGCCGTGAGTGCTGCGATGCGAAGCCGTACCCCCGACCGGCTCTGTGCCGAGGCCGTCGAACTCGCCCGCCAGGCCGCCGAGGAGGCCGTCGGTGCGGAGGCCGTCGGGCCGCACCTGGGCGTCCAGGCCGACGCCGACCGCGTCGTCACCCACACCTTCGAGTGTCTGGACGCGGCCTACCGCGGCTGGCACTGGGCGGTCACCGTCGCCCGCGCCCCGCGCGCCAAGAACGTGACCCTGGACGAGGTCGTGCTGCTGCCGGGCGCCGACGCGGTGCTCGCCCCCGAGTGGGTGCCGTGGAGCGACCGGCTGCGCCCCGGCGACATGGGCCCGGGCGACCTGCTGCCCACCGGCGCCGACGACCTGCGGCTGGAGCCCGGCTGGACCGGCGAGGACGAGCCGGCGCCGAACTCCGCGGTCGCCCTGGTGGACGACGAGGACCTGGTCGTCACCGACCCGCACGTCCAGCCCGCCCCGGCCCGCGCCCGGATCAACGCCGTCGCCGAGGAGCTGGGCCTCGGCCGCAGCCGGGTGCTCTCCCGGCTCGGCCTGCACCTGGCCGCCGAGCGCTGGGAGAAGTCCCACGGCCCGCAGACCCCGATGGCGCAGGCCGCCCCGGCCTCGTGCGCGAGCTGCGGCTTCCTGGTGCCGATCGGCGGCTCGCTCGGGCAGGCCTTCGGCGTGTGCGGCAACGAGTTCGGCCCGGCCGACGGCCAGATCGTCTCCTTCGCGTACGGCTGCGGCGGGCACTCCGAGGCGGCCGTCATCCCGGCTCCGCCGGCGCCGTCCGAGCTGATCCTGGACGAGCTGGTGGTCGAGCCGCTGCCGCTGCACCCGGACCGTGCCTCCGGTTCCGTCGAGCCCGACGGCCCGGCCGAGGAGCTCGGCCACTCCTGAGCCCCGGGCCTTCCCTCGGGTCTGTCTTCCGCGGCCCGCACTGGTCACCGACC
>NZ_JBHVEU010000032.1:0-34189 GCF_042802075.1 Kitasatospora sp. NPDC057518 | reverse complement strand
GATCCCCGGGGCCGCCTTTCCGTTTCCGCCCGCGGGCGCCGCGGCGCCTACCGCCCGGCGACGTCCGGGGTGACCGGGTCCGGCCCCATGTGCGGGTCGCCCTCCAGCGGCAGCTCCTGACCGCTCGTCCTGTCGACCACCGTCCGCCCGGCCAGCGGCGAGCGCAGGTCGGCCGCGACCGACTGCCGCTTGGCCAGCGCGTTGCACACCTGCCCCGGCTGGACGGTGGGCGGGCCCGGCACGACCAGCACGTCCACCCGGCCCGGCTGCGACTCGTCCGCCTTCAGCGCGTACGTGGTGCAGACCCCGCCGAAGAAGTAGACGGTCAGCTTGGTGGTGCCGTCCACCCGGTAGGCGACCGGCGGACGGACGGGTGCGTCCGAACCGTTCGGGTTCGGCTCGCCCACCGCGATCCCGTTGCCCGGGGGAGTGGCCGGGGCCGGCTGCCCGGGCGGGGGCGAGGCCGGGCTGGGTGTGAAGCCGGTCGGCGGCTGGGCCGGCTGCGCGGCCCCGGAGGAACTCCCGGTCGGAGCCGCCGAGGACGGGCTCGCGGAGTCCGCCGGGGCCGGCGGCGAGGCACTGGCCGAGGCGGACGCGGCGGCCGAGCCGCTCGTCGCCGCGTCCGAGGCGGGCTTGCCGCCGCCGCTGCCGCAGCCGGCCACCGTCACCACCGCCGCCAGCACCAGACCCGTCAGGGCCACCGCTCGCCGACCGCGCCGGGGCATCGTCTCCAGATCCATCTGTACATCCTCCCGAGGGTTCAGCGGTGCCGCCTCCTCGCCGCTCCGCGCGGATGTGACGTGCTCCGGTCGGATCCGGTTCCGCACCGGTTCCGCCGCGGTTCCACGCGGGGCCGATCCGGTCCGGCGCGGGCTCAGAAGCCGTACTCGGCCATCCCGGCGACCACCCGCTGGGCCCCGGAGGACACCCGGAAGCCGGTCGAGGCGGGGGCGACGGGCTCCGGGCCGGCCGCGAGCTGCGGCCAGAACCGGCGCAGCCGCCGGGAGGAGTCCAGCAGGGCGTCGAGCGTCTCGCCGTCCTCGGTCCGCAGGACGGGCAGGGCACAGTGGTCGGTCATCATCCGGTATCGCTCCGATCCAGGGCCGCGGCCACGCTGCCGCGGTCGACGACGGGGCCCGCACGACGGGCCCCCCACGGCCGACCCTAGGCAGGGGCCCGGCCGCCCACCAGTGCTACCGGGAGGTAGTACACGGAGGAGGGCGACGGGTGCCACCATGGCCGTGGGGCGGCAACTTGCGGCACTCTTGCCGGGCGCTCCCCGGGGCCGGGTACCGTAGGCGGGTTCGTCCCCGCCTGCCCGCTGGCCCCGCAGCCACCCTGAGGAGACCCCCCGTGCGTATCGCCGTCGCCGGCTCGATCGCCACCGACCACCTGATGACGTTCCCCGGCCGGTTCGCCGACCAGCTCGTCGCCGAGCAGCTGCACACCGTGTCGCTGTCCTTCCTGGTCGACACCCTGGACATCCGCCGCGGCGGCGTCGCGCCGAACATCGCCTTCGGCATGGGTGTGCTCGGCCTGCGCCCGGTCCTGGTCGGCGCCGCCGGTGCGGACTTCGCCGAGTACCGCAGCTGGCTGGAGCGCAACAACGTGGACTGCGACTCCGTCCACATCTCCGAGACCCGGCACACCGCGCGCTTCATGTGCACCACGGACGAGGACCACAACCAGATCGCCTCGTTCTACACCGGTGCCATGGCCGAGGCCCGCAACATCGAGCTGAAGCCGATCGCCGACCGCGTCGGCGGCCTGGACCTCGTCCTGGTCGGCGCCGACGACCCGCAGGGCATGGTCCGCCACACCCAGGAGTGCCGCACCCGCGGCTACGCCTTCGCCGCCGACCCCTCCCAGCAGCTGGCCCGCCTGGAGGGCGAGGACATCCGCGAGATCGTGGACGGCGCCGCGTACCTCTTCACCAACGAGTACGAGGCCGCGCTGATCGAGACCAAGACCGGCTGGGGCGCCGAGGAGCTGCTCACCCGCGTCGGCACCCGGATCACCACCCTGGGCAGCAAGGGCGTCCGGATCGAGCGCAAGGGCGAGGCGCCGATCGTGGTCGGCTGCGCCAAGGAGGAGGCCAAGGTCGACCCGACCGGCGTCGGCGACGCCTTCCGCGCGGGCTTCCTGGCCGGCCTGTCCTGGGACCTCGACCTGGAGCGCTCCGCCCAGATCGGCTGCATGCTCGCCACCCTGGTGATCGAGACCGTCGGCACCCAGGAGTACGAGCTGCGCCCGGCCGCCTTCCTGAAGCGCTTCGAGGAGGCCTACGGCGCCGAGGCGGCCACCGAGATCAGCGCCCGCCTGGTCAAGTAGTCCGCCGGACGACGAGGTAGGCCGAGCCCCGGTCGCCGCCGTACTCGGCGGCCGGGGCCTCGCCCGCGTACTCCTGTCCGCGCATCCCGCACCAGGCCGGGATGTCCAGCCGGGCCGCCTCGTCGTCCGCCAGCACGACGACCGTGCCACCCGGCGGCACCTCGCCGATCCGCTTCGCCAGCTCGATCACCGGCAGCGGGCAGCGCTTGCCCAGCGCGTCGATCACTGTGACCCGCCCGCTCGCCTCCGGGCGCTCTGACCCGGTGCCGACGCTCCTCGCTCCGGCACTCCCTCCTTCGTCGGTCGCTTGTCGCTCCTCGCTTTCGGCACCGGCGCGCCCTTCGGCTCGGGGCGCAGCCCCGATCGCGGCCGGCGCCGGCCCGGGCGCCGGCAGGTCCAGCCCGAGCGGCGCCCGGACGCCGGCCACCAGGTCCGGCAGCACCGCGAGGAAGCGCTCCACGTCCGCCTCGGCCGTCCCGTACGGCAGCGAGACCCGGACGTTCCCCTCGGTGAGCACCCCCATCGCCGCCAGCACATGGCTGGGCGTCAGCGTGGACGAGGTGCAGGAGGAGCCGGAGGAGACCGCGAAACCGGCCCGGTCCAGCTCGGTCAGCAGCACCTCCCCGTCGACGTACAGACAGGAGAAGGTGACGATGTGCGGCAGCCGCCGCACCGGGTCGCCAACCACCTCGACCTCGGGCACCAGCCGCGGCACCCGGGCGCGGATCCGCTCCACCAGCGCGTGCAGCCGGGCGTTCTCCCGCTCGGCCTCGGCCCGTACGGCGCGCAGCGAGGCGGCCGCGGCCACGATCGCCGGGACGTTGACATAGCCGGGCACCCGGCCGCCCTCGCGCTCGTCGGCCGGCAGCGGCGAGGCGTACCGGACGCCCTTGCGCACCGCCAGCACCCCGACCCCGGGCGGGCCGCCCCACTTGTGGGCGCTCGCGGTCAGCAGCGACCAGCCCGCCGGGACGTCCGCCCGACCGGCGCTCTGCGCCGCGTCCACCAGCAGCGGGACGCCGGCCCCGGCGCACAGCGCGGCGACCTCGCCGACCGGCTGCACCGTCCCGACCTCGTGGTTGGCGCTCTGCAGCGCGGCCAGCGCGGTGTCCGGTCGCAGCAGCGCGGCGAAGGCCGCCGGGTCGGCCCGGCCGCCCCGGTCGACCGGCGCCACCGACACCTCGCCCCCGGCGCTTTCGTGGCGTTCGGCGACGTGCAGCACGCTGGAGTGCTCCACCGCGGAGTGCACGAAGTGGCCGCCGCGCCGCCGGTTCCCGGCCAGCGCGCCCAGCAGGCCGAGCTGGACGGCCTGGGTGCCGCTCGCGGTGAAGGAGATCTCGTCCGCCCGGGTGCCCAGCACCGCGGCCACCGTCTCGCGGGCGGCGTCCAGCAGCATCCGGGCCTGCCGGCCGGAGCGGTACAGCCGGGCCGGATCGGCCCAGCCCTCGTCCAGGGCGGCGGTCAGCGCCTGCCGGGCGACGGGGTGCAGAGGGGCCGTCGAGGCCGCGTCGAAGTACACGGTCACATTTAACGACACACCCGGCCGCGTCCCCGGTCGGTCGCGCGGCTCACCCGCCGTCAGTCGATCATCCCGAATGTCCGCTTCGTCCGCGCCCGACGGGCCATCACGGGCGTCGCCCGAGGTCATCCCCCGATCGGGCGTACGGACCTCGAATGCCTACGATGACCTGCGGCGCAGCCCCCACCGGGCCTGATCGGGCTAGCGGGCGGCGCGTTACCGGGGGCTGCCCGTCAGGAGCGCATAAGGCTGGAGTAGGGTTTGGCCCGCATAAGCATTCAAACCGTGCCCGTGGACGGGTCGCCGGGGAGGCTCACACTCCTCCCCGGGGCGACGCGAAGGCGGGCGAGACTTCGGGAAGGCGCTACGTGAGTCCCAACGGCTCCGACCGCTCGCCGCGGCGCACGATGCGGCGGAAGCTGCCTCAGGCGCTGGCACTGGGCCTCGTCATCGCGACCGCCACCGGCTGCTCGGCCAACGACCTCCCCAGGCTTGGCCTCCCGAGCCCCGTCACCAAGGAAGGGCCCATGGTCCTCCAGATGTGGCAGGGCTCCTGGATCGCGGCGCTGGTGGTCGGCGTACTGATGTGGGGTCTGATCATCTGGAGCGTGATCTTCCACCGGCGCAAGCGCACCGGTGTGGAGGTCCCCCCGCAGACCCGGTACAACGTGCCCATCGAGGCGCTCTACACCGCGGTCCCCATCATCATCGTCTCGGTCCTCTTCTACTTCGTCGCCCGCGACGAGTCGAAGCTGACGGCCACCTCCGAGAAGCCGCAGCACTACGTCAACGTGGTGGGCTTCCAGTGGAGCTGGGCGTTCAACTACGAGAACACCGAGACCCCCGACCCGGCCAACAAGGACGCCGCGTACGACGTCGGAACCCCCAAGGAGGTTCCGACGCTGTGGCTGCCGGTCAACGAGTCGGTGCAGTTCCGCCTCACCTCGCGTGACGTCATCCACGACTTCTGGCCCGTCAACTTCATGATGAAGATGGACGTCGTGCCGGGCGTGGTGAACAAGTTCGAGGTCACGCCGACCGTCAAGGGCGAGTACATGGGCAAGTGCGCCGAGCTCTGCGGCGTCGACCACTCGCGCATGCTGTTCAACGTCAAGGTCGTCGACCGCGCCGACTACGACAAGCACCTGGCCGAGCTTCGCGCCAAGGGCCAGAACGGCTGGGTGCCCTCCGGCCTCATCGGCATGGGAAGTGAAGAGAAGTGACCATCCTCAACGAGCCCGCCGCGGCCGGCGGGGGCGCCGATGCCGTCACGGTCGGGGCGCAGCGGACCCGGAAGCCGGGTTCCACCATCATCAAGTGGCTGACCACCACCGACCACAAGACGATCGGCACCCTGTACCTGGGCACGTCGTTCGCCTTCTTCCTGATCGGTGGCATCCTCGCCCTGGTCATGCGTGCCGAGCTGGCTCGTCCCGGGACCCAGATCCTGTCGAACGAGCAGTTCAACCAGGCGTTCACGATGCACGGCACGATCATGCTGCTGATGTTCGCGACGCCGCTCTTCGCCGGCTTCGCGAACTGGATCATGCCGCTCCAGATCGGCGCACCGGACGTGGCGTTCCCGCGTCTGAACATGTTCGCGTACTGGCTGTACCTCTTCGGCTCGACCATCGCGGTGGCCGGCTTCGTGACCCCGAACGGCGCCGCCGACTTCGGTTGGTTCGCCTACTCCCCGCTGTCCGACGCGGTGCACTCGCCCGGCGTCGGCGGCGACATGTGGATCATGGGTCTGGCCTTCTCCGGCTTCGGCACGATCCTCGGTGCGGTCAACTTCATCACCACGATCATCTGCATGCGCGCTCCGGGCATGACGATGTTCCGGATGTCGATCTTCGTCTGGAACGTCCTGCTGACCTCGGTGCTGGTCCTGCTGGCCTTCCCGGTGCTGGCCGCCGCGCTGTTCGCCCTGGAGGCGGACCGCAAGTTCGGTGCCCACGTCTTCGACCCGGCCAACGGCGGGGCGATGCTCTGGCAGCACCTGTTCTGGTTCTTCGGCCACCCCGAGGTGTACATCATCGCGCTGCCGTTCTTCGGCATCGTGTCGGAGATCATCCCGGTCTTCAGCCGCAAGCCGATGTTCGGCTACTCCGGCCTGATCGCGGCCACCATCGCGATCGCCGGTCTGTCCGTGACGGTGTGGGCGCACCACATGTACGTCACCGGGCAGGTACTGCTGCCGTTCTTCTCGTTCATGACCTTCCTGATCGCGGTCCCGACCGGTGTGAAGTTCTTCAACTGGGTCGGCACCATGTGGAAGGGCTCGCTGAGCTTCGAGACCCCGATGCTCTGGACGGTCGGCTTCCTGGTCACCTTCCTCTTCGGTGGTCTGACCGGTGTCCTGCTGGCCTCCCCGCCGATCGACTTCCACGTCTCGGACTCGTACTTCGTCGTCGCCCACTTCCACTATGTGGTCTTCGGCACCGTCGTGTTCGCGATGTTCGCCGGCTTCCACTTCTGGTGGCCGAAGATGACCGGCAAGATGCTGGACGAGCGCCTCGGCAAGATCACCTTCTGGACGCTGTTCTTCGGCTTCCACACCACCTTCCTGGTGCAGCACTGGCTCGGCGCGGAGGGCATGCCCCGCCGCTACGCCGACTACCTGGCCTCGGACGGCTTCACCACCCTGAACACCGTCTCGACCATCGGCTCCTTCGTGCTCGGCCTGTCGATCCTGCCGTTCCTCTACAACGTCTGGAAGACCGCCAAGTACGGCGAGAAGGTCACCGTGGACGACCCGTGGGGCTTCGGCCGCTCGCTGGAGTGGGCGACCTCCTGCCCGCCGCCGCGGCACAACTTCCTCACCCTCCCGCGGATCCGCTCCGAATCCCCGGCCTTCGACCTCCACCACCCGGAGATCGCCGCGCTGGACTACCTGGAGAACCACGGTGAGCCGGCCAAGCACCTCGCCGGCGTGACCCCGGCGAAGTACGACGCCCCGAAGCTGGGCAAGGGCAACAAGGAGGGCGACGCCTGATGAAGGAACAGGGAAAGATCTTCCTGGGCCTGTCGGTCTTCGTGCTGGCCATGGCCATCACCTACGGCCTGTGGACCAACTCCGACACCAACGGCCCGGGCCTGGAGGCCGCCGGTACCACGGCGCTGTTCCTGGCCTTCGCGCTGTGCGCCTTCATCGGGTACTACCTCGCCTTCACCGCCCGCCGGGTGGACAGCGGCGCGGGTGACAACCCCGAGGCCGAGGTCGCGGACGACTCCGGCGAGCTGGGCTTCTTCGCCCCGCACAGCTGGCAGCCGCTCTCGCTGGCGCTCGGTGGCGCGCTCGCCTTCCTGGGCGTGATCTTCGGCTGGTGGCTGATGTTCTGGGCCGCCCCGATCATCATGATCGGCATCTTCGGATGGGTCTTCGAGTTCTACCGCGGCGAGAACCAGAACCAGTAGGGTTCGCGCTCGTGCACCAGGGCCGGTCCTCCCGTACGGGGGGACCGGCCCTGCCGCGTTCCCGGACGCCGCTGCGTCCCCGGGATGACGGCCTCACTCAGCTGGGTGAACCGGATGTCCCTCGGATGTCGCTTCACCGGGGGCGTTCCTACGATCTGATCAATCGTGCGAAACCTTCGGAGGCGGCCATGGCCGACAGGCGCGGAATCGCAGCTCTCGGCGGCATCTCGCTGGCCCTCGCCGTGCTGGCCCCGCTGGCCGGCTGCACGGCCCGGGACGAGGAGCCGGTCGGACCGCACCGGGTCGACGCGGCCCCGCTGGTCCACCTCTCGGCGGACGCCAAGGCGGACCCCTCCCAGCCGGTCACCGTGACGGCCGTCCAGGACAGCCGGCTCACCGACGTCACCGTGGTCGGCCCGGACGGCCGGGTGGTCGCCGGGAAGCTCGCCGAGGACCAGCGCAGCTGGCAGACCACCGGCCGGCTGAAGGCCGCCACCGCGTACACGGTGCGGATCTCCGCCGACGACGGCAAGGGCGGCCGCGGCGACACCACCGCGAGCTTCAGCACCCTCGCCGCCGAACGCCTGCTCACCGCCAAGCTCGGCCCGGACTCCTCCGGCAGCGGCGTCTACGGGGTGGGCCAGCCGCTCACCGTGGAGCTCTCCGAGGCGGTGAAGGACCCCCAGGCCCGCCAGGAGGTCGAGCGCGCCCTGACCGTCGGCTCCCAGCCCGCCGTCACCGGCGCCTGGTACTGGGTGGACGACAAGAACCTGCACTTCCGTCCGGAGGAGTACTGGCCGGCCGGGACGACCGTCTCGCTGGCCTTCGACGGCACCGGCAGCCGGATCGCCGACGGCCTGTACGGCGGTGACCGCAGCTCGCTGAAGCTGCGGATCGGCGAGCGGGTGGAGTCGGTGATCGACGCGGCCGCCCACGAGCTCACCCTGAAGCGTGACGGCGAGGCGCTGCGGACCATCCCGGTCACCACCGGCAAGCCCGGCTTCGACACCCGCAACGGCGTCAAGGTGGTGCTCGGCCAGGAGCGGTCGGTCCGGATGAACGGCGAGACGATCGGGATAGCGCCGGGCAGCACGGAGTCCTACGACCTCGACGTGCTCTGGGCCACCCGGGTGACCTGGAGCGGCGAGTACGTCCACGCGGCGCCCTGGTCGGTCGGCTCGCAGGGCGTAGAGAACGTCAGCCACGGCTGTACCGGTATGAGCACCGGCAACGCCGAGTGGTTCTTCCAGCACACCCGGGTGGGGGACCTGGTGACGGTGGTGAACAGCCGTGGCGGCCGGATGGAGCCCTTCGGCAACGGCTTCGGGGACTGGAACATCGCCTGGACGGACTGGGTCAAGCACAGTGCCTCCGGACAGCCCGTCAGCACCACCGCACCGGCCTCCCAGGCCCCCGCCGCCGGGATGGTCCGCCCCGAGCTCTGAGACCCCCTGAGGCGCCCTCCGGGGCGCCTCAGCCCTGCGGGTAGGCCAGCCGCAGGGCGGTGTCCACGGCGGCCAGGGCCTCCGCGCGGGAGACGCCCAGGCGGCTCGCCCGGGCGGCGTACTCGGCGGCGGCCTCGGCGGCCAGCCGGTGCGCGGCGTCCCCGGTGGCGGCGATCAGCGTGCCGCGCCGGCCGTGGGTCTCCACCACGCCGTCCGCCTCCAGCTCGCGGTAGGCCCGGGCGACGGTGCCGGCCGCCAGTCCCAGCTCCTCGGCCAGGGCGCGGACGGTGGGCAGCCGCAGCCCGGTCGGCAGCTCGCCGGAGCGGGCCCGGTCGGCGATCTGGGCGCGGATCTGCTCGTACGGGGGAGTGGCCGAGGCGGGGTCGACGGACAGCTGCACGGGGGCTCCAGGTGGCGCGGGCGGCGGGTAAGGGAAAGCCAGCGGGCCTGTCCGGCACATCTTTGCCGGGCCCGCGACGCCCGAGCACGCACCTCGCGGCGTTGTCGTCGGTCGCCAATGCTCCGCAGTGGCTCCCTCCTCCGCCTTGCGATGCACGCACTCAGACGCCGCGGTCTGATCCGACAAGATGCGCCGGACAGGCCCGAGGGCCGCCGACCAGAACTCTGGTCAGCGGCCCTCGGGGTGACGCGGTGGTGCCTACGGGATCAGTGGTGGCCGTGGCCGCTGGTGATCTCGTGGTGCTCCTCGGCGGTCGGCTTGGGGATCTGGCTGCCCTCGCCGTAGAAGCCGCGGGAGAGCTTGGCCCGGGTGCGGGTGACGACGCCGGCCTTGCGGGCCACGCCGTTCTCGTCCGTCTGGGCCGGCAGCTCGACCGGCTGGTTCTGGTCGTGCGCGGTGAGCTTGTACAGGTCCTTCTGCGGCAGCTGGGTGTGCACCTCGACGAACTCGCCGTGCGGCAGGCGCTTGATGACGCCCGACTCGCGGCCGTGCAGCACCTTCTCCTTGTCACGGCGCTGGAGGCCGAGGCACCAGCGCTTGGTGATGATGAAGACGACGACCGGGACGACGAAGAAGCCGACGCGGACGAAGTAGGTGACCGAGTTGATCGACAGGTGCAGGTGGGTGGCGAACAGGTCGTTGCCACCGGCCATCAGCAGGATCAGGTAGAGGCTGATCCAGGCGGCGCCCAGGGCGGTGCGGACCGGGGCGTTGCGCGGGCGGTCCAGGATGTGGTGCTCGCGCTTGTCGCCGGTGATCCAGCCCTCGATGAACGGGTAGGCCGCGATCGAGACCAGGACCAGCGGGAAGATCGCCAGCGGGACCATGACACCCAGGTTGAGGGTGTGGCCGCCCCAGACGCTGATCTCCCAGCCGGGCATGATCCGGATCAGGCCCTCGGAGAAGCCCATGTACCAGTCGGGCTGGGCGTCCGTGGACACCTGGTCGGGACGGTACGGGCCGTACGCCCAGATCGGGTTGATCGTGGCGATCGCCGAGATGACGGCGATGAGGCCGAACACCAGGAAGAAGAAGCCACCGGCCTTGGCCATGTAGACCGGCATCAGCGGCATGCCGACGACGTTCTTCTCGGTCTTGCCCGGGCCCGCCCACTGGGTGTGCTTGTGGTAGAAGACCAGGATCAGGTGGGCCACCAGCAGGCCGAGCATGATGCCCGGGATCAGCAGCACGTGGATGGTGAAGAACCGCGGCACGATGTCGTGGCCGGGGAACTCGCCCCCGAACAGGAACATCTGGACGTAGGTGCCGATCAGCGGGACGGCGAGGATCGCGCCTTCCATGAAGCGGATACCGGTGCCCGACAGCAGGTCGTCCGGCAGGGAGTAGCCGAAGAAGCCGTCGAACATGCCCAGGATCAGCAGCAGGAAGCCGAAGACCCAGTTGATCTCACGCGGCTTGCGGAACGCGCCGGTGAAGAACACGCGCATCATGTGGACGAGCATCGCGGCCACGAAGACCAGGGCGGCCCAGTGGTGGATCTGCCGGATCAGCAGACCGCCGCGGACCTCGAAGCTGATGTCCACCGTGGAGGCGTAGGCCTCCGACATCGGGATGCCCTTGAGCGGCACGTACGAGCCGTCGTAGACGACCTCGGCCATCGAGGGCTTGAAGAACAGCGTCAGGTAGACACCGGTCAGGATGATGATGACGAAGGTGTAGAGGCAGATCTCGCCCAGCATGAAGGACCAGTGGTCCGGGAAGATCTTCCGCAGGTTGGCCTTGGCGAGGGAGTAGATCCCCAGCCGGCCGTCAGTCCAGTCAGCCGCGGCTTCCCACTTGTTGGCGGGCTTTTCACGCGTGCTGGAGGGCTTGGCGGCACCGGTCGTGGTGCTGCTCGCGCTACTCATCGAGCACGCTCCCAGTAGCTCGGGCCGACGGGCTCCGCGAAGTCGCCGGTGGCGACCAGGTTGCCCTTCTCGTCAGTGATGATCTTCAGCTGCGGCAGCGGGTGGCCGGCCGGGCCGAAGATCACGCGGGCGCCGTCCGCCAGGTCGAAGGTCGACTGGTGGCAGGGGCAGAGCGCGTGGTGGGTCTGCTGCTCGTACAGGCTGATCGGGCAGCCGACGTGGGTGCAGATCTTGGAGTAGGCGAGGATGCCCTCGAAACCCAGCTCCTTGGACTTGTCGTCCTTGATGTCCTCGGGCGCGATGCGGACCAGCATCAGGGCGTCCTTGGCGATCCGCTGCTGGAAGTCCTCGCTGTGCGTGGACAGGCCCTCCGGCATGGCGAACGTGAGCGAGCCGACGATGATGTCCTCGGGCTTCATCGGCTGCATGGTGTTCATGTTGATGAGCTGCAGCGGCTTGGTCTCGGTCGCCTCCTTCCAACCGGTCTCCTTGAGCTTCTTCTCGGGAAGCGGGCCAAGGTCACGGAGCAGGACCACGCCGGAGAGCGGGACCAGCGCCATGGAGCCGATCAGGGTGTTGCGGATCATCTTGCGGCGGCCGAAGCCGGACTCGGCGGCACCGGTCTTGAACTGCTCGATGACGTCGTTGCGGACCTCGTCGGAGGCCTCGATCGGGTGACGCTCGGCGGGCAGCTCGACGTCCGACATCAGCGTGCGGGCCCAGTGGACCGCACCCGCGCCGATCATGAACAGCGCGACGCCCAGGGTCAGGCCGAGCGCGAAGTTCAGCGCGCTGACGTGACCGAGCGGGAAGATGTAGACGATCTTGTCCGGGTCGATGGCCACGTACGAGGCGATGAACCCGACGGTGGCGAGCATCGAGACCACGAACATCAGCGAGACCTGGCGCTCGGCACGCGACGCGGCCTTCTCGTCGATGTCGGTGCGACGGGGCTCGTGGGCCGGCAGGCCCGGGTCGGCGAACGGGCTGCCGTGGTCGGCCACCTCGCCGGCGGAGCCGTGCGGCTCCGGGAGCTTCTCTTCTGACATGTCGTGGCTCATGACTTCTTGGCCTTGGTGGTGTGGGCGGCGACCCAGATCGCGACCGCGATGAGCGTGCCGAGGCCGAAGATCCAGCCGAACAGACCCTCGGTCACCGGACCGAGGCTGCCCAGGGTGAGACCGCCGGGGTTGGGCTCATCGTTGGTGGTGTGGCGGACGAAGGCCACGATCTGCTTCTTCTGCTCCTCGGGCATGGTGGTGTCCGGGAACGACGGCATGTTCTGCGGGCCGGTCTGCATGGCCTCGTAGATGTGCTTGGCGTCCACGCCCTCCAGCGAGGGGGCGTACTTGCCCTTGGTCAGGGCACCACCCTGGCCGGCGAAGTTGTGGCACTGGGCGCAGTTGGTGCGGAACAGCTCGCCACCCTTGGAGACGTCCTCGGGGTTGGTCGAGGTGAACTGCTCCTCCGTCGGGGTCACCGGGCCGGGACCGAGGGAGGCGACGAAGGCGGCGAGCTGGTCGATCTCCGCCTGCGAGTAGATGTTCTTCTTGCGCGGGACCTGGGCGCCGGGCTGCTGGGCCGGCATGCGGCCGGTGCCGACCTGGAAGTCGACAGCGGCGGAGCCGACGCCGACCAGGCTCGGACCGTCACTGCTGCCCTGGCCGTTCAGGCCGTGGCAGGAGGAGCAGCCCACGGCGAAGAGCTTCTTGCCCTCATCGATCGCGAGCGACTGCGCGGCGACGTCGGCCTGCGCCTTGTCGGCGGGCGCGAACGCGGCGTACAGCCCCCCGGTTGCCGCCAGGGCGAGAAGTAGGACGACCAGCGCCGCCAATGGGTGGCGCCGTCGTGCGGAGAGCTTTTTCACGGAATAACCCCGGTGTCAGGATCTGGTCGACTGGTGGGTGCACCCGGCGGCCGGTCTGGCCGGCACGAGGCTGCCTGTCTAGGGCTGCGCGCGCGGTCGGTCGGTGGGAGCGTCGGCACCGGCAGAAGCGGCCCGTCGCCGGTGAGGGCGGGGGCCGCAGCCGGTGGCCAGCGACCTGATCAGCTGGTTACTTGATCAGGTAGATGGTCGCGAACAGGCCGATCCACACGACGTCGACGAAGTGCCAGTAGTACGACACGACGATCGCGGCGGTGGCCTGCTCGTGCGTGAAGCGCTTGGCTGCGTACGTCCGTCCCAGGACCAGCAGGAAGGCGATCAGACCACCCGTCACGTGCAGCCCGTGGAAGCCGGTGGTCAGGTAGAACACCGTGCCGTACGGGTCGGAGGACAGCGACAGGCCGTCCTTCTTGACCAGCTCGGTGTACTCGAAGACCTGGCCGCCGATGAAGACCGCGCCCATGGCGAACGTGAGGATGAACCACGCCCGGAGCTTCTTCACGTCTCCGCGCTCGGCGGCGAACACGCCGAGCTGACAGGTCAGCGAGGAGAGCACCAGGATCGTGGTGTTGACCGAGGAGAAGGGCACGTTGAGGGCGTGGGCCTTCTCGGTCCAGAACTCCGGCCCCTTGACGGAGCGGAGCGTGAAGTACATCGCGAAGAGGGCCGCGAAGAACATCAACTCGGAACTGAGCCAGACGATCGTTCCGACGCTGACCATGTTCGGCCGGTTGACCGATCCGTGCGCGTGCCCGGTTTCTACTGCTGTTGCTGTCGCCACGACGGACATTATGTCGGTCCCTTATTCCGTCTTCACGTCGGGGGGTGTCCCTCGGAGTGTCCGGTGCGTGCGGTATGCCCGCTTGGGGGGCGACGGGGTGTCCGTACGGGGGGTGAGCAGCGGCGTGTCCCTTTTCTGATGGTTCCTCGGAGGAGCCTGGACCCCGTTGCCCGGCGCGCCGGTGCACGGTCGGAGTAGCCGGGGGAGGTAGGGGGGAGGGCGTCCGGGTGAGCCGTACGGGTGGACCGGGCGGGGTCGGGTGACGGGCCGTCCTCCAGGCGGGTGAGTCCGGGGCGCGGCGGCTTGAGGAGGAACGTGCGCGAGGGGGACTCGGCGGAGGGTGATCGGGAGTAGCATCCGGATCAGGCGAACGTGGTCCGGATCACACTTGAGGGAGCAGGGCCCATGGCGTACACGACCGATGAGACGCTCACCGTCCTCGTCTACAGCGACGACCGCAACACCCGCGAGCAGGTGCTGACGGCGCTCGGCCGCCGCCCTGCCGAGGACCTTCCGGAACTGTCCTACCTGGAGTGCGCGACCACCCCCGCGGTGCTCAAGGCACTGGAGAAGGGGGGAGTGGACCTCTGCGTGCTGGACGGCGAGGCCGTTCCGGCCGGCGGGCTGGGCCTCGGGCGCCAGCTCAAGGACGAGATCTACGGCTGCCCGCCGGTCCTGGTGCTGATCGGCCGGCCGCAGGACTCCTGGCTGGCCGCCTGGAGCCGGGCCGACGCCGCGATCTCCCGTCCGGTGGAGCCGGTGGCGCTGGCCGGGGCGGTCGCCACCCTGCTGCGGGACCGGCTGGCGAAGCGGACTCCGGCAGTCCGCTGAAATCCGCGCCAGGAGTAGGAAAGACAGGGGTAGAAGCGGGCGCTCCGCTCGATAGGCTGGCTCCATCCGTACGGACGTCCCCGGAGCGGGGAACCGACAACAGCTGGAGTCAGCCATGGTGAACGTGAACCCTGCGAACGGCGGTAGCGACCCCGCGCAGGTGGTCCGCACCTGGCCGGACCTCCTGGCGGCACTGTTGCAGGGGGAGGACCTCGACCGCTCGTCCACCGCGTGGGCGATGGACCGGATCATGAGCGGCGAGGCGTCCCCCGTCCAGGTGGCCGGGTTCATGATCGCGCTGCGGGCCAAGGGCGAGTCGGTCGAGGAGATCGCCGGCCTGGTCGACGCGATGTACGCGCACGCCGAGCCGCTGGAGATCCCCGGCCCGGCGGTGGACATCGTCGGCACCGGCGGGGACCGGGCGAAGACCGTCAACATCTCCACCATGTCGGCGATCGTCGCGGCGGCCGCCGGCGCCAAGGTGGTCAAGCACGGCAACCGGTCGGCCTCCTCGACCAGCGGCTCCTCGGACGTGCTGGAGAAGCTCGGGGTGGCGCTGGACCTCTCCCCCCGGCGGGTCGCCGAGGTGGCCGAGGAGGTCGGGCTGACCTTCTGCTTCGCGGCGAAGTTCCACCCCTCGATGCGGCACGCCGCCACCGCGCGGCGCGACCTCGGGGTGCCGACCGCCTTCAACATCCTCGGTCCGCTGACCAACCCGGCCAAGGTCACCGCGCACGCCATCGGCTGCTTCGACACCCGGCTGTCCGGGCTGATCGCCGGGGTGCTGGCCCGGCGGGGCGCCACCGCGCTGGTCTTCCGCGGCGACGACGGGCTGGACGAGCTGACCATCACCACCACCTCGCAGGTCTGGCTGGTGCGCGACGGGGTCGTCACCGAGTCCACCTTCGACCCGCGGGACGTGGGCATCGAGCTGGTCGGCATCGAGGCGCTGCGCGGGGCGGACGCCTCGTACAACGCCGAGGTCGCGCGGCGGCTGCTGGCCGGCGAGCACGGGCCGGTGCGGGACGCCGTCCTGCTGAACACGGCGGCGGCGCTGGTCGCGCTGGAGCTGGGCGACGCGCCGCTCACCGAGCAGCTGGCGGCCGGCATGGAGCGGGCCGCGAAGGCGATCGACTCCGGGGCCGCGCAGGACCTGCTGCGGCGCTGGTCGGAGGCCACCAGCCGGGCCTGAGGCGGAAGTTGGGGAGCCCGTGCCGGTACGTCGGCGCGGGCTCCCGTGCTGTCCGGATGCTGGATGCCCGTTTGACCACCCGGTGGACCCGGCCTAGAGTCTTCGCCAGGTCATGAGTGACAGCGCCAAGCCCCAGCTGGCTGTCCGGCAACCCTCCGTCCGTGGCGGGGTGCCCTGGGTGAGGACCGGGTCGTCACGGCAAGCCGTCCGTGCGACAAGCGCGGACGCCCGACGACTAGCACTCCCGGGGTCCCTTGCCCCAGAAGGAGTGCATCCCCATGTCTCTGGCCACCGAAATCCGCACCCCGCTCGCCGTCCTCGGCGCCGACGTCCAGGTCCCGCTCGCCAGCGGTGAGAAGGTCGGCTACGCGGCGCTCGACTACGCGGCGAGCTCGCCGGCGCTCCAGCGGGTGTGGGACGACGTCGCCGCCTACGCGCCGTACTACGGCAGCGTCCACCGCGGGGCCGGGTACCTCTCCCAGCTGTCCACCGACCTGTTCGAGCAGAGCCGCCGCACCGTCGGCGAGTTCCTCGACCTGCGCGAGGGCGACCAGGTGGTCTTCACCCGGGCCACCACCGACTCGCTCAACCTGCTGGCCTCCGCCGTCCCGGCCGGCACCCGGGTGTTCGCCTTCGAGACCGAGCACCACGCCTCGCTGCTGCCCTGGGCGCACGCCGGACTGGACGTCACCTACCTGCGGGCGCCGCGCTCGCGGGCCGAGGCGGTGGCCGCGCTGGACGCCGCGCTCGCCGAGGCGCCCGAGGGCCCCAAGCTGCTCTGCGTCACCGGCGCCTCCAACGTGACCGGCGAGCTGTGGCCGGTCGCCGAGCTGACCGCGACCGCGCACCGGCACGGCGCCCGGGTGGTGCTGGACGCCGCCCAGCTGGCGCCGCACCACCGGGTCTCGGTGCGCGAGCTGGACGTCGACTGGATCGCCTTCTCCGGCCACAAGATCTACGCGCCGTTCGGCGCCGGGGTGCTGGCCGGCCGGGCGGACTGGCTGGACGCGGCCGAGCCGTACCTGGCCGGCGGCGGGGCGACCCGGACGGTGGCCCGGGAGGCCGACGGCTCGGTGGCCGTGCAGTGGCACACCGGCCCGGCCCGGCACGAGGCCGGCTCGCCGAACGTCATCGGCGCCTACGCGATCGCCTCGGCCTGCCGGGCGCTGACCGAGGCCGGCTTCGACGGGCTGGAGGCCCGCGAGCAGCAGCTGATCGCCCGGCTGACGGCCGGGCTGGCCGAGATCCCGCAGGTCAAGGTGCTGAACCTGTTCGGCGAGGGCTCCGCCCGGGTGGGCGTGCTGTCCTTCGTCGTCCGGGACTGGAACAGCTCGCACTTCTCCGCCGCGCTGTCCGCCGAGTACGGCATCGGGGTGCGCGACGGCCTGTTCTGCGCCCACCCGCTGGTGCGCACGCTGCTGGGCGACGAGGACGAGGCACCGTCCGAGTGTGGTGCGCCCGAGCCGTCGCTGCCGGGCGAGCGCAGCCTGAACGCGATCCGGGTGAGCTTCGGCGCCGGGACGCCGGACGAGCACGTCGACCGCTTCCTGACCGCCGTCCGGGAGCTGGTCACGGAGGGCGCGGCGTGGAACTACCGCAACGAGGGCGGGCGCTGCGTCGCCACCGTGCAGGTCGAGCGGGGCCGGCGCGCCGAGGGCTGACCGCTACTCGTCCAGGCCGAGGGCGAAGGCGGCCTCCAGGTCGTGCTGGGAGTAGGTGCGGAAGGCGATCTGGGTCTCGGTGTGGGCCACGCCCGGGACCTTGTTGAGCCGGCCCGGGATGACCTCGGCCAGGTCGTCGTGCCGGCGCACCCGCACCATCGCCACCAGGTTGTAGCCCCCCGTCACCGAGTAGACCTCGCTCACGCCGTCGATGGCGGCGATGGATTCGGCGATCTCCGGGATGCGGTCGACACTGGTCTTGATCAGGACGATGGCGGTGATCACAGTTCGGGCTCCTTTGTGGGGTGCCGCCAGCGTATCGGGCGTCAGCCCGGTCGTCGCGGGGGGTGGCGGACCACGGTGCAGGCGTAGAGGAACCCGGCCGAGAAGCCGATCACGTGGACCAGGTACGCCACCCCGGGGCCGGCCGCGTGCACCGACCACCACTGCAGGACGAACCAGAGGCCGAGCACCAGCCAGGCCGGGAAGCGCAGCGGCAGGAAGAACAGCAGCGGGACGAGGGTGGTCACCCGGGCCCGGGGGTGGAGGCGCAGGTAGGCCCCGAGGGCGGCGGCGATCGCCCCGGAGGCCCCGATGAGCACCCGGGTGGAGTTCGGCGAGTGCGCCTCGGTGAGCGCGAAGCCGTACGTGGTCAGGCTGCCGGCGGCCAGGTAGAAGACGGCGTACCGGGCCCGGCCCAGCCGCCGTTCGACGGTGGGGCCGAAGACCTGGAGGAAGAGCAGGTTCCCGAGCAGGTGCAGCCAGCCGGCGTGCAGGAAGAGCCCGGTGAGGACGGACAGCGCCGGGCGCTTGCCCGGGGTCGGGGCGGCCGGGCAGCCGGGGACCGGGTCGGGGGCCTCGGCGAGCTGTTCGGCGGTCAGCGGCCGTCCGGCCAGCACCTCGGCCGGGACGGCGCCCCAGCGCTGCTCGTACCGCTGCTCCGCGCAGACCCGGGCCTGGCCGGTGCCGTACAGCGGGTTGAGCCCCGCGGCCGGGCCGAGCAGGAAGACCAGGGTGTTGAGGGCGATCAGGGCGTAGCTGACCACGGGGGCGGTCGCCGCCGGGCGGCCGCCCCGGGCGGCGGTGTGGTCGGGGACCGCGAGCGCCATGCGGCCAAGCATCCCTCCGGGCGCCGCAGGTGACACGGCGGTTTACGGCAGGTGGACTAGCCCGGGTGTTCAGGCAACCGGTGGTCGCGACGGTTGCCCCAGGCAATAGGCTTGGGGCGGGCATTCCCGCCTCCCGCCGCCGACGCCGGGGCTCCGGGGGGAGCGCCTGCCCCACCCAGGGACCACCCGAGAGGACCCCCGATGACCGTCCCCGCTCTGACCGCCGAGACGCGCTGGCGCTGCACCCTGTGCGGCAACCTCACCCGCTTCGACGTGACCCGCACCGCGCGGGTGACCGAGTTCCTGCACTTCGACCTGGCCGGCGAGTCCAAGGTCGAGGAGACCGAGGTGCTGAGCGAGACCGTCGAGTCGGTGCGCTGCCGCTGGTGCAACGCCGTGGACCAGGTCGAGCTGGTGGCCCGTCCGGGCGCCGAGGAGACGCAGGCCCCCGCCGACCAGGGCTGATCCCCGCCGCGGCGGCGGGGTGGGTGCGCGGCGCACCCGCCCGCGCCGCACGGGACAATACAGAACAGGACGCACGGAGCGTGCCGACGGGGGGCGGCCGCGGCCGTGCCCCGCTGGACCAGGATCGGAGCCGAGGACGTGGTGGACGCAGCGAAGGAGCCCGGCGCAGCCCAGGGGCTTCAGCCCGCTGCGGCCGAGGCCCCGGCCGAGGCTGCCGGGGCGGCGGACGGCGCCTCCGGGTCCGCGGCGGAGCGCGCCGTCGAGAAGCTCGACCGGCCGCTGCCCGAGGGCGTGCGCCGTCGGGTGGTCGGCCTGGCCTCGGACGCGCTCGGCGGGGTGCCGCCGGCCGAGCTCCCGCAGAGCCTGCGTCAGTACGTCAAGTTCACCCCGGCGCGGCGGGCCAAGTACGCGGCCACCGCGCTGGCGGCGGCGCTGGAGGCGGAGCCGGCCTTCCGGGTGCGGATAGCGGAGCGGCTGCGTCTCGGGCAGCCGGACCTGGTGAAGGCGCTGGAGTCGGGCACCGTCCCGAGCGCGGCCGATCCGATGGACGTCGCGGCCGCCGCCTACCTGGTGCGTTCGACGGGCTGGAGCCGGCTGGTGGCCGAGGCCGGCGAGGAGGCCGAGCGGGCCGGTGCCGAGGACGCGGCCGCGGAGGCGGTCCGGCTGGTGGAGAAGCTGCAGGCCGAGCTGGCCGAGGTGCGGGCCTCCGCGCGGGCGGACGCGGACCGGCAGCGGGCCGAGTCCGACGGCGTCCGCAGGGAGGCCGAGTCGCTGCGCAAGAGGGTGCGGTCGCTGGAGAGCGACACCCGCCGGGCGCAGGCCGAGACCCGCCGGGTGGCCGGCGAGCTGGACGCGCTGAAGGCGCAGGCCGCGGCCGAGCGCGGCGCGGCCGAGAGCGAGGCGCGCCGGCTCCGGCACCGGGTCCTGGAGCTGGAGAACGCGGCCGAGCAGGGCCGCCGTTCGGCCCGCGAGGGGCGCAGCGTCGAGGACATGCGGCTGCGGCTGCTGCTGGACACCGTGCTGCAGTCGGCCCAGGGGCTCCAGCGGGAGCTGGCGCTGCCGGTCGCCCAGATCCGCCCGGCGGACCTGGTGGAGGCGGTGGTGCCGGGGGCGGCCTCGCCGCACGACGTGGCCCGGCGCGGGCTGGCCGAGGACGATCCGGCGCTGCTGGACCAGCTGCTGGCGATCCCCCAGGTGCACCTGGTGGTGGACGGCTACAACGTGACCAAGACCGGCTATCCGACGCTGCCGCTGGAGCAGCAGCGGATCCGGTTGCTGGGCGGGCTGGCGATGCTGGCCCAGCGGACCCAGGCGGAGGTCACCTGCGTGTTCGACGGGCAGGACCTGGACGTCCCGGTGATCATGGCGCCACCGCGCGGGGTCCGGGTGCGGTTCAGCCGGACCGGGGAGACGGCCGACGAGCTGATCCGCCGTCTGGTGCGGGCCGAGCCGCAGGGCCGTCCGGTGGTGGTGGTGTCCACCGACCGGGAGGTCGCGGAGGGCGTGCGGAAGGCGGGCGCGCGCCCCGTGGCGTCGGTGCTGCTGCTGAACCGGCTGGCCCGGCCCTGAACCCGGGGAGGTTCGCATGATGCCTGGTCAGGGCCTGTTTCGGAGTGTTGTGCGAGTCCGGTGAAGTCAGTGTGGGGACCGGAGTTCACGCCTTCGGGGGAGTGGCAAAACGGATAGATCTTCACTAGGGTCTGGCGTCAAACCTATTTTCCGGAATCTCATCCCATCAGGTGAGCCCGTTGGAAGAAGGAGCCGGTCCCTTGGCCTCCCACCGCCGTCCCAAGCAGCCGAGCCGCGCACGGATCTCCGTGCTCACCGCGGCCGCTGCGACCGCGGTCGCCCTCTCCGCCCAGGTGGCCGCGCACGCCGCGCCGCAGCCGAACAAGACGGACGTCAAGGCGCAGATCGACCAGCTCCAGGAGGAGCAGGAGCAGGCGGCCGAGAAGTACAACGGCGCCAAGGAGCGGGCCGACCAGCTGCGGAAGCAGGCCGACCAGCTGCAGGACCAGGTGGCCCGCGGCCAGGAGCAGATGACCCAGCTCCAGGGCGGCCTCGCCGAGGTGGCGGGCGAGCAGTACCGCAGCGGCGGCATCGACCCGTCCGTCCAGCTGATGCTCTCCTCGGACCCGTCCGGCTACCTGGACAAGGCCTCCACCGTCCAGCAGGCCAGCACCAGTCAGGCCGAGGCGCTCAAGGGGCTGCTGGACCAGCAGCGCCGGCTGGACCAGGAGAAGACCGAGGCGGCCGCCGTGCTCGCCTCGCTGGACACCACCACCAAGGACCTGAACCAGGCCAAGTCGGACGTCAACACCAAGCTGAAGGCCGCCCAGGACCTGCTGAACTCGCTGAGCTCCGCCGACCGCGCCGCGCTGCGGGCCCAGCAGGCGCAGGACGACCGCGCCTCGCGCGGCAGCGACCGGGTCGACCTCGGCAGCCTGCCGCCGGCCAGCGGCTACGCGGCCACGGCGCTGGCCAAGGCGATGAGCAAGCAGGGCTCGCCGTACGTGTGGGGCGCCACCGGGTCGACCACCTTCGACTGCTCGGGCCTGATGGTCTGGGCGTACGGGCAGGCGGGCGTCTCGCTGCCGCGCACCTCGCAGGAGCAGGGCCACTACGGCACCCGGATCCCCTCGCTGGACCAGGCCCAGCCGGGCGACCTGGTGATCTACGGCCCCGACATGCACCACGTCGGGATGTACATCGGCAACGGCATGGTGGTCCACGCGCCGCACACCGGTGACGTGGTGAAGGTGATGAAGGCCGACGCGATGTCGATCAACACCATCCGCCGGGTCTGACGGACCGACACGCCCGGGAGGCTCCCGCGGGGGCCTGTGAAAAGCGCCACCCCCGTTCGGGGTGGCGTTTCGGGTTTCCGGCCCTTCGACGACCACATGGTGAGAACCGATCAGCCTTATGTGCGTCAATGGTCACCATCGGTCATTTTCACAAAGGAACTTGGGTAATCTTCTGTCTTTTTTCTGACAAGGATTTGAACCGATCACGGTTCAGTTACTAGGGTCATGCTCCGAACCACCGCACTGTCGATCGCCCAGCCAGGGTGGCGGCGGTGGTTACCGTCGAGTTCGCAAGGCAGCGGGACAGGTCGAAGCGACTGTCCGACAGGGGAGCCCAGTGGTAGGGGGCGCTGCGGAGCGGAGCCGGGGAACCACGTTCCTCCGGGGTGAATCGGCGCCAGGTCGGCCGGTGGAACGGCCGTGAGGCGTCGTAGGGCATGCTTCCGGCCCGAACCCGTCAGCTCACCCGGTAGGCGGCCGTAGGAAGAAGGAGTCCGCCTTCGTGGCGTCCCATCGTCGTCCCAAGCCCGCCGGCCGCGCCCGGGTCTCGATCCTGACCGGCGTCGCCGCCGCAGCCGTCGTCCTCTCCGCGCAGGGTGCCCACGCGGACCCGCAGCCGACCAAGGAACAGGTCAAGGGGCAGGTCGACCAGCTCAACGAGCAGGCCGAGGTCGCGACCGAGAACTACAACGCCGCCCAGGCCAAGCAGCAGGACCTGGAGAAGCAGGTCTCCGGCCTGCAGGACCAGGTGGCCCGTCAGCAGGCCCAGGTCACCGAGCTCCAGGGCGGCCTCGCCGAGATCGCCGGCGAGCAGTACCGCAACGGGGGGATATCCCCCACCGTCCAGCTGATGTTCTCCTCCAGCCCGGACAGCTTCCTCAGCCAGGCCGACGCGCTGAACCAGGCCGGCAGCACCCAGAAGGGTCAGCTGAAGGAGCTCCAGGAGCAGCAGCGCAAGCTCGACCAGGACCGCAACGAGGCCCAGGGCAAGCTCGCCGAGCTGGAGTCGACCACCCAGCAGCTGAAGGCCTCCAAGGACGAGGTCCAGGGCAAGCTGAAGGCGGCCCAGGACCTGCTCAACACGCTGACCGAGCAGGACCGCCAGGCGCTGCGCCAGGCCGAGGAGAAGGCCGCCGCCGAGGCCAAGGCCAAGGCCGACGCCGCCCAGGCCCAGCAGCAGCAGGCCGACCGCGCCTCCCGCGACAACAGCCGCGGCAGCCTCTCGGCCCCCACGACCACCGCTCCGGTGAACGTGGCCCCCGGCAGCTCGCGCGGTGCCGCCGCGCTGTCCGCCGCCGCCTCCAAGATCGGCAGCCCGTACGTCTGGGGCGCCACCGGCCCGGGCTCCTTCGACTGCTCCGGTCTGATGGTCTGGGCGTACAACCAGGCCGGCGTGTCGCTGCCGCGCACCTCGCAGGCGCAGGCCTCGGCCGGCACCCGGCTCGGGACGGACCTCTCCAAGGCCCAGCCCGGCGACCTGCTGATCTTCTACACCGACGCCCACCACGTCGGCATCTACGCCGGCAACGGCCAGGTGCTGCACGCCCCCAAGCCGGGCGCGTCGGTGCGCTACGAGGCGGTCACCAACATGCCGCTGACCGGCATCGTGCGGGTCTGATCCCCGCTCGGACGTCTCCAGGCCCGGTCTCCCCCAGGGGAGGCCGGGCCTGCGGCTTTTCCGGCGGCTCGATCTGATGTCCGATTGGGGAGTGAATATTCGGGTTGGGAGGGGTTTGGACTCGCTTGCCCGGACTCGCTAACGTCTGCCACCGGACTCCCGCTCGACGGCCGCCCGTCCCGGTGCGGCGGCGGGGGCCGCGCCGCAGGATTGGAGCCGCTGCCGCCATGCCCGTGCACCGCCGTTCCCAACTGCTCACCCGGGCGCTGGTGCTGACCGCGGCCGCCGCCACCGCGTTGGGCGCGGCCACCGGAGGCAGCGCCCAGGCGGCCCCCGCCAGCCCCGACCCGGGCGACCGTCAGGACGTCAAGACGCAGGTCGAGCAGCTGTACGACGAGGCCGAGCAGGCGTCCGAGAGGTTCAACGCCGCGCAGGAGGCCCAGCGGCGGCTCCAGGGCGAGACCACGATCCTCCAGGGCGAGATCGCCCTCGCCCAGGACCAGCTCAACGGGCTGCGCGGCGACCTGGCGATGGTGGCCGGGGCCGAGTACCGCGGCGGCGGGATGACCCAGACCGCCCAGCTCATCCTCTCGCCCGACCCGGAGGGCTACCTGGCCCGCGCCCGCACCCAGGGCCAGGCCGCCGTGCGCCAGCAGGAGACCCTGCACGAGCTGATCACCCGCCAGCGCCGGCTCGACCAGCGCCGCACCGAGGCGGCCGACAAGCTCGCCGAGCTGGACCGGACCCGGCGTTCGCTCGCCGACAGCAAACAGCAGGTCCAGCAGCGGCTGGCCGGGGCGCAGAAGCTGCTGAACGGCCTGGGCGCCGTCGAGCGGGCCCGGCTGGCGGTCCAGGACGCCCGGGACGCCGAGCAGCGCGCCACCCGGGGCACCGACCGGCTGGACCTCGGCACCGCCCCGCCCGCCTCCGAGCGCGGGGCGGCCGCGCTGGCCGCCGCGGTGCGGATGATCGGCTCCCCGTACGTCTACGGGGCCACCGGCCCGCACGCGTTCGACTGCTCCGGTCTGATGTACTACAGCTGGCGGCAGGCCGGAGTGACCCTGCCGCGCACCTCGCAGGCCCAGGCGTACGCCGGGCAGCGGATCAGCCTGTCCGAAGCGCGACCGGGAGACCTGGTGATCTTCTACCGGGACATGCACCACGTCGGCATGTACGCCGGCGGCGGCGTGATCGTGCACGCCCCCCGCCCGGGCGCCAGGGTCCGCTACGAGAGCGTCACCGCCATGCCGGTCTCCGGGGTGGTCCGGCTCTGAGCGCCCCGCCGTCCGGCCCCGCCGGACCCGCCGCCATACGTCGCCCCCGCCGCGTGCTGTCCCGGCGGGGCGCGCTGCTGCTCGCGGCCGGCGGGCTGGCCCAGCTGTCGCTGCCGCCGGCCGCCCCGCCGGCGCCCGCGGCGCGGCCGGTGGACCGGCGCGCCGAGGTGGCCGCCGCGCTGGCGGAGCGGGCGCGCTCGGCCCCGCCCTGGGCCGGGCTGCCGGTGGCCGAGGCCGGGTACCGCAACCTGGTGCTCGGCGCCGCCGGCGGGGAGCGGGTGACCGCCGCCGCCGACCTGGCGGTGCGGATCGCCGGGTACGACGAGCACCCGGTGGTGTACCCGCGCCGGATCGGGCTGGTGCGGGCCGGGGACGGCTGGCGGGTCGAGCGCGAGGAGAGCGCGTCCGGGCCGCCCGCGCCGTGGGACTTCGGGCCGCTCCGGTCCTCGCCGGGCGCGCACTGCCTGGTGGTCGGGCCGGCCGCGGGACCCGACCAGGCCGAGCTGGTCGCGGTGGGGGACCGGGCGGTGCCCGCCGTCACCGAGGTCTGGGGCGGCGCCTGGCCGGAGCGGCTGCTGCTGGAGCGGCCGGCCACCGAGGAGCAGTTCGCCCGGCTGCTGGAGGGCGACCCGGCCGGCTGGACGGGCATGGCGGCGGTCACCGTGGCCGCCCCCGGCGCGCCCTGGCACACCCCGGCGGACCGGGTGCTGGTCAACCCGGAGGCGTACGGGCGGCTCAGCGGCTTCGGCCGCCAGGTGGTGGTCACCCACGAGGCCACCCACGTCGCGACCAGGGCCGACACCCGGGCCTGGACCCCGCTGTGGCTCTCCGAGGGCGTCGCCGACTGGACGGCGTACCGGGACTCGGGCCGCGGCCCGCAGCAGATCGCGCCCGAGCTGGCCCGGGACGTGGCCGCCGGGAAGCTGCCCGCCGCGCTGCCCGCCGACCGGGACTTCGCCGCCGGGGCCACCGGCATCGCCCAGGCCTACGAGCAGTCCTGGCTGGCCTGCGAGCTGATCGGCCGCACCCACGGGCCGCAGCGGCTGGTCGCCTTCTACCGGGCGATCGGCGCGGCCGACGGGCAGGGCGAGGACCGGGAGCGCCGCACCGACCGGCTGATGCGCCGCGAACTGGGCGTTGGCCTGGCGGAGTTCACCCGGCTCTGGCTGGAGCAGGTGGCGGCGCTGAAGGGCTGACCGGCCGGGGAGGGCAGGTCAGCGGCGCTGCTCGGCCGGGGTGCCCGGGTGGTCGATGCCGTCCAGCAGGTCCTGCTCGTAGGCGATGCCCGGGCGCACCGGGTAGCCGGCGGACGGCAGTGCGGCGGGCTCGCGGTCCAGCACCACGGTCGGCGGCAGCGGCGCCTCGCCGCGGGTGGAGCGCCAGAGCCGCACGCAGGAGAGCACGGCGGCGGCCAGCAGCAGCAGGTTGCGTGCGGCCAGGACGGCGACCGCCGCCGGCTCGCTGGCCAGGACCTGGGTGAACATGGTCGGGAACTCGACCAGGGTCAGCGGGCAGGCGAGCAGGATCAGCACCGCCACCGGCCGCTGGCTGCTGTTGCGCACGGTCAGGCAGACCGCCGCGACGCCGACCAGCCAGACCAGGTACTGCGGGCTGATCACCCGGCTGGTCACCACGAAGATCAGCAGCGCGCACAGCGCGGCGTCGTACATGGTGGCCGCGCTGCGGCGCTTGGAGGTGTAGCGCCACAGCAGCAGCCAGGCGAAGCCCAGCAGGGTGCCGGCCAGCATGACCTTGCTGATCACGTCGACCCACGGCCCGAGCATCTCGGGGGAGCCGTAGTTCATGGTGACCTTGCCGTCCCAGGCGTCGGCGATCCGGGCGAAGTGCAGCGGCAGCGCGCCGAGCGACTCCACCTCGATGCCGCGGTCCTTCTGGAACGCCAGGAACTCGAAGGCGCCGTTCATCCCGGCCGTCAGCAGGAAGCCGATCGAGACGGCGGTGGCCGCCGCCAGCGTCCAGGAGCGGCGGGTGCGGCGGCCGGAGGGGGTGCCGATCAGGCCGATCAGCGGCCAGATCTTGACGATGCCGCCCAGGCCCAGCAGCAGCCCGCCGACCGCCGGGCGGCGGATCAGCGCCAGCAGGCCGGCCAGGGCGACCGCGGTGACGATGACGTCGAAGCGGTTGTAGATCATCGGGCCGAGCAGCGGGACGCCCACCACCCACATCCAGGCGCCGGTCAGCGCCCGGCCCCGGCGCAGGCCGGTGCGCACCAGCAGCGCGGCCGCGGCGGCGTCGGCGATCCCGCAGATCACCCAGAACGAGACCAGGTACGACCAGGGCAGCAGGCCCGGCAGCAGGATCACCAGGGCGGCGCCCGGCGGGTACTGCCAGGTCACGTCGTCGAACGGGAAGGTGCCGGTCTGGAGCACGCCGTACCAGGCGTGGTAGATCATCCAGACGTCCGCCGTGACGTCGCCGCCGGGTGCCTTCAGCACACCCGTCGCCAGCAGCACCAGCAGGGCGCGGGTGGCGACCCAGGTCGCGCCGAGCGCGGCGAGCGCCCCGAGCGGGCGGCCGAGGCGGCCGCGCGAAGAACCGGGCTCGGTGGCCGGGGCCAATTCCACTGCGCTCCCTCGTTCGTCTCGGACGTCCCCACCGGAGGCGTCGTACCGACGGACGCCCGGGCCGCGTGCTGGACGACGGCCTAGGTACTAGGACTGACCCGGGGGTCAAACGGTTGCCGTGCGCGGTTCCGTTCCCGGTGGGTCATGGTGTTGACCTATCGTACGGATCACCCAGCGGTACACCGCGCACCCCCCGACCGAGCGAGCCGTGGCCTGATGCACAGAACCTTGATCGTCACCAACGACTTCCCGCCCCGCCCCGGTGGCATCCAGGCCTTCGTGCACAACATGGCCGTGCGTCAGCCCGCAGGCAGTGTCGTGGTCTACGCCTCGACCTGGCGGGACGGCACCGAGGTGGCCCGGTTCGACGCCGAGCAGCCGTTCCCGGTGATCCGGGACCGGACGAAGGTGATGGTTCCCACACCGCGGGTCACCCGGCGGGCCGCCGAGATCCTGCGCGCGGAGAAGTGCGACTCGGTCTGGTTCGGCGCCGCCGCCCCGCTCGGGCTGATGGCACCCGCGCTGCGCCGGGCCGGCGCCGGGCGGCTGCTCGGCATGACCCACGGGCACGAGGCCGCCTGGGCCCAGCTGCCGGTCTCCCGGCAGCTGCTGCGCCGGATCGGCGCGGGCACCGACGTGCTGACCTACCTGGGCGAGTACACCCGCTCCCGGATCGCCGCCGCGGTCGGGCCGCAGGCCGCGGCCCGGATGGTCCAGCTGCCGCCGGGCGTGGACGAGACGACCTTCCACCCGGGCTCCGGGGGCGCCGAGGTGCGCCGCCGGCTCGGGCTGGCGGACCGGCCGGTGGTGGTCTGCGTCTCCCGGCTGGTGCCCCGCAAGGGCCAGGACACCCTGATCGAGGCGATGCCGCAGATCCTCGCCGACGTGCCGGACGCGGTGCTGCTGATCGTCGGCGGCGGCCCGTACCGGGCGGACCTGGAGAAGCTCGCGGACGCCACGGGCGTCCGGGACTCGGTGCGGTTCACCGGCTCGGTGCCGTGGGAGGAGCTGCCCGCCCACTACGGGGCCGGGGACGTCTTCGCGATGCCGTGCCGCACCCGGCGCGGGGGGCTGGACGTCGAGGGCCTGGGCATCGTCTACCTGGAGGCCTCGGCGACCGGCCTGCCGGTGGTCGCGGGGGACTCCGGCGGCGCGCCGGACGCGGTGCTGGAGGGCGAGACCGGGTACGTGGTGCCCGGCGGCTCGGCCCCGGCGGCGGCCGAGCGGATCGTACGGCTGCTGCGCGACGAGGAGCTGCGGCGGCGGATGGGCGAGGCCGGGCGGCGCTGGGTGGAGCGCTCCTGGCGCTGGGACCTGCTGGCCGGGCGGCTGACCTCGCTGCTGGCCGGCTGACGCGGGTACGCCGAAGGGCCCCGGGGAGTCCCCCCGGGGCCCTTCGGCGTACCGGTGCGGCCCTACTTCCGGTACAGGGCCTCGATCTCGGCGGCGTAGTCCTTCAGCACGACGTTGCGCTTGAGCTTGAGCGAGGGCGTCAGGTGGCCGCTCTCCTCGGAGAACTCGGTGTCCAGCAGGCGGAACTTCTTGACCGCCTCGGCGTGTGAGACGGCCGCGTTGCCGTCGTCCACCGCGCTCTGGAGGGCGGCCAGCAGGTCCGGGTCGGCGGCGAGGTCGGCGACGGTGGCGTCGGCGGGCTTGCCGTTGAGCTCCTTCCACTTCGGGAAGAAGTCCGGGTCGACGGTGATCAGGCAGGCGATGAAGGGCTTGCGGTCGCCGACCACCATGACCTCGCCGACCAGGGCGTGGGCCCGGATCCGGTCCTCGATCACGGCCGGGGCGACGTTCTTGCCGCCGGCCGTGACGATGATCTCCTTCTTGCGGCCGGTGATCGTCAGGTAGCCCTCGGAGTCCAGCGAGCCGAGGTCCCCGGTGGCGAACCAGCCGTCCTTGAAGGCGTCCGCGGTGGCCTGCGGGTTGTTCCAGTAGCCGGTGGAGATGTGCGGGCCCTTGAGGAGGACCTCGCCGTCCTCGGCGATCCGGACGGAGCAGCCGGGCGTCGGCTGGCCGACCGTGCCGATCTTCGGCTTGGCGCACTCGTTGAAGGCGGTGGCGGCGCAGGTCTCCGTCAGGCCGTAGCCCTCCAGGACGGTGAAGCCGATGCCGCGGTAGAAGTGGCCCAGGCGCTCGCCGAGCGGGGCGCCGCCGGAGATGGCGTGGGTGGCCCGGCCGCCGAGCGCGGCGCGCAGCTTGCTGTAGACCAGCTTGTCGAAGACGGCGTGCTTGAGCCGCAGGACCAGGCCCGCGCCGCCCGCGTCCAGCGCCCGGCTGTAGGCGATCGCGGTGTCGGCGGCCTTGTCGAAGATCTTGCCCTTGCCGTCGGCCTGGGCCTTGGCGCGGGCGGTGTTGTAGACCTTCTCGAACACTCTGGGCACGCCCAGGATCAGGGTCGGCTTGAAGGAGGCCAGCTCGGCGGTGACGTTCCGGACGTCGGAGACGTGGCCGAGCTTGATCGGCGCCATGATCGGGGCGATCTCGACGATCCGGGCGAACACGTGGGCCAGCGGCAGGAAGAGCAGCACGGAGCTCTCGCCGGTGTGGAACAGCGGGGCCAGGCGCTCGACCACGTTGCCGCACTCGGCCAGGAAGTTGCCGTGGGTCAGCTGGCAGCCCTTCGGGCGGCCGGTGGTGCCCGAGGTGTAGACGATGGTGGCGATGTCGTCGGGGCCGGCGGTCCGGCGGCGCTCGTGGACGGTCGCGTCCGGGACGTCCTGCCCGGCGGTGGCCAGCGCGGCGATCGCCCCGCCGTCGATCTGCCAGGTGTGCTCCAGCCCGGGCAGCCGGTCGCGGACCTCGGCGACCACCCCGACGTGCTGGTCGGTCTCGGTGATCACGGCGACCGCGCCCGAGTCGCCGAGGATCCACTCGACCTGCTCGGCGGAGGAGGTCTCGTACACCGGCACGACGATCGCGCCGGCCGTCCAGATCGCGAAGTCCAGCAGCGTCCACTCGTAGCGGGTGCGGGACATGACGGCCACCCGGTCGCCGGGCTCGATGCCCGCGGCGATCAGGCCCTTCGCGGCGGCGTGCACCTCGGCCAGGAACTGGACCGACGTCAACTCCTGCCAGTGGCCGTCCACCTTGCGGCTGAGCACGGCGACGTCCGGGTGCTCCTCGGCGTTCCGGTGCACCGGGTCGGCGAGGTTGCCGCCGCTCGGTACCTGGTAGAGGGCCGGAAGGCTGAAGTCGAGCAAGACTGCTCCTCGTTCGCGACGCTGCGGGACGGCAGGACGTTACTGCCCGGTAGGCAGCTTCGACCAGGGGGGTCGGCTCCGGTGTTCGAAGTGTCACACCCGGCCGGGTCCGACCTGGCCGTGACCGGGTCGTTCGAATGGCACCCTACGACAGCGCAGGGCGACCGGCCGGTAACATGCCCGGCCGCCCGGCGCCCGCCCGCACCTCGGCCGCCCCGCGCCGCCGCGCCGCCCACCGGGCGCGATAGCCTGCTCCGGGCGGACCGGGCCGAGCGCGCCCCGGCCGGACCGGCAGGCAGATGGACGAGGCGGAGGGCCATTCCATGGCGGAGCACACCAGGTCGAGCATCACCATCGACGCGACCCCGGCCACGGTCATGGCGGTGATCGCCGACTTCGCCGCCTACCCGGCCTGGACCGGCGAGGTCAAGGAGATCGAGGTCCTCGGCACCGGCGAGGACGGCCGCGCCGCCGAGGTCCGGCTGCTGCTCGACGCCGGCGCCATCCGCGACGAACACGTCCTCGCCTACACCTGGGACGGCGACCGCGAGGTCTCCTGGACCCTCGTCCGCAGCCAGATGCTCCGCTCGCTGGACGGCTCCTACACCCTCGCCCCGCTCGCCGGCGGCCGCACCGAGGTGACCTACCAGCTCGCCGTGGACGTCAAGATCCCGATGCTCGGCATGATCAAGCGCAAGGCCGAGAAGGTCATCATCGACCGCGCCCTGGCCGGTCTGAAGAAGCGCGTCGAAGGCTGACACGACCGAACGGGGGCCGGACGGCATGACGGCGACACGCACCATCCTGGTCAGCGGCGACGCTGGCGCACCCACGGTGGCCGCCGCCACCGCCCTGCACGCCGCCCGGCGCGGCCACCGCACCTGGCTGCTGGCCGCCGACGACCCGCACCGTGCCCTGGACTCCGCCCTCGGCACCCGGCTGGAGCCCGAACCGCTCCACCACGCACCGGGCCTGACCGTCTCCCGGATCGACGAGCAGGCCGCCTTCCGCTACGCCGTCGGCGCGCTCACCGGCCGGCTCAAGCCCGCCCTCGACCTGCTCGGCGCCGAACAGCTCGACCCCGAGGAGCTCACCGCCCTCCCCGGCATCGCCCGGCTCGCCCTGCTGCGCGCCCTGCCCGCCGCCGACCAGGACGTCCTGGTCGTGCTCGCCCCGCCGCCCGCCGAGCTGATCGCCGCCCTCGCCCTGCCCGAACAGCTCGCCCGCTACCTGGACCGGCTCGTCCCCGAGCAGCGGCAGGCCGCCCGGGCGCTGCGCCCGCTGCTGGCCGGGCTGGCCGGCGTCCCGATGCCCGCCGACTGGCTGTACGAGGGGCGCACCAAGGCCGCCGCGGCACTGGCCGAGTCCCGCGCCGCGCTCACCGACCCCGGCACCAGCGTCCGGCTGGTCGTCCAGGCGGACGGCCACCCGTACACGGAGCTGCGCCGGATCCGGGCCGGGCTCGCCCTGCACGGGCACCGGCCGGACGCCGTGGTGGTGCACGGCGCGCTGCCCGCGGCCGCCGCCTCCTCGCCCGACCCGTGGCTGGCCGCCCTGGCCCGCCGCCGGCAGGAGGAGCTGACCGGGCTCGCCGCCGAGACCGACGCCCCGGTGCTGGTCGCCGGCCTGGACGACGCCACCCTGGAGGCCGTCGCCGACCGGCTCTACGGCGACGGGGACGGGCCCGAGCGGCTCGCCCCCGAGCCCTGGCCGGTCGAGGACCGGCTCGCCGAGGAGGGCCTGCTGGTCTGGCACCTCGACCTGCCCGGCGCCGACCGCTCCGAGCTGGACCTGGTCCGCCGGGGCGACGACCTGGTCGTCGGGGTCGGCACCCACCGCCGGGTGCTCACCCTGCCGTCCGCGCTGCGCCGCTGCACGGTGGCCGGGGCGGGGCTGCACGACGGCGTGCTCTCGGTGCGGTTCGCGCCGGACCCGGCGCTCTGGCCCCGGGGCTGACGGGGGGTTCGGCGGGGGGACCGGCGGGATTCGGTCGGGGCTCCGGCGGGCCCTGGGCCGGGTTCGGCGGCTTTCCGGGCGGCCCGGCCGGTCGGGTAGCGTCGGGCCGGAGGGCCGCGGGGTGCGGCCACGGCTGAGGAGGCGCCCGCGATGACCAGCACCGACGACCGCACCGAGCCCGGCGGCCGGCCGGACGGCGAGCAGGGCGGCCAGGGGCACCCGTTCGGCCCGGAGCTGGGCCCGCTGGTGGACGAGGTGCGCCGGTTCGCCGGTGCGCTCGGCGACAAGGCCCAGGAGGCGAGCGCCACCACCCTGATCACCCTCTCCGGGCTGGCCGACAAGCTGCGCACCCAGCAGCCGGAGGTCTACTCCCACCTCGCCGCCGCCGGCACCGGGCTGGCCGCCGCGGGCAGTGAGCTGCTGGCCGCCTACCGCGCCGCCGTGGCCGGGCACGAGAGCCGCTGGACCGCCGGGCAGGGCGCGCCGACGGAGAAGATCGACCTCGACGGCGACGGCGACGGTGATGGCGGCCGTGGCTCCGGCTTTGACGAGGCTGACGGGCCGTCCGCCAAGCAGTGAAACCGTGACTTCCGGAGGGTGATCGAGCTGCTCTCGTACGTCACGAAGAAGGAGATTAGATACGACTTTTGAAGCATCCCGGCCGCGTCGGCCCAGAGTTGTCTTCGGATAATGTATGCGAGGCTGTGTACGGGGGCCGGGTTGGGCGGTAGCGTTCCGTCCAGCGGAACGAGTGAATAGCTGAGGGACACATGGCTCTGACCATCGGCGTCGATGTCGGCGGGACCAAGATCGCGGCAGGCGTGGTCGACGAGGCGGGCGCGATCCTGGCCCGGACCAGGGTGCCCACCCCGGCCGACCCGCAGTGGGCGGTCGACGCCATCGCGCAGGCCGTGCGCGAGCTCAAGGAGGAGCACCCCGACGTCACCGCGGTGGGCGTCGGCGCCCCCGGCTTCGTCGACAGCAACCGCTCCACGGTGATCTTCGCCCCCAACATCGACTGGGAGAACGAGCCGCTGCGCGGGCGGGTCGAGGAGCTCACCGGCCTGTCCACCGTCGTCGAGAACGACGCCAACTGCGCGGCCTGGGCCGAGTTCCGCTTCGGCGCGGCCGCCGACCACCAGGACATGGTGCTGATCACCGTCGGCACCGGCATCGGCGGCGGCATCGTCCTGGACGGCCGGCTGCACCGCGGCCGCTTCGGCGTGGCCGGCGAGATCGGCCACCTCAACATGGTCCCCGACGGCCTGACCTGCGGCTGCGGCGGCAAGGGCTGCTGGGAGCAGTACGGCTCCGGGCGCGCGCTGCGCCGCTACGGCCGGGAGAAGGCCGCCGCCGACCCGCGGCGCGGCCACCGGATGCTGGAGCTCAACGACGGCGTGGCCGAGACCATCCGCGGCATCCACATCACCCAGGCCGCCGAGGAGGGCGACCCGCTCGCCCTGGAGTGCTACGCCGAGCTGTCCGACTGGCTGGGCCGCGGCATGGCCGACCTCGCCGCGCTGTTCGACCCGGCCGTCTTCGTGCTCGGCGGCGGCGTCTCCGACTCCGGCCGACTGCTGCTCGACCCGGTCGCCAAGGCCTTCGAGCACTACCTGACCGGCGGGGTGCACCGGCCGCGCGCCGAGGTCGTGCTGGCCTCGATGGGCTCCGCCGCCGGCATCGTCGGCGCGGCGGACCTCGCCCGCGTCCCGTAACCGCCGTACCCCTTCGAGCCCGCCGGCGGCGGTGCGACCGGGCCCCGACCGCTCCCGGACG
>NZ_JBHVEU010000031.1:0-34876 GCF_042802075.1 Kitasatospora sp. NPDC057518 | reverse complement strand
GTTCCCCGGCACGCCGCTCAGGAGAGCCGGCGCATCCTCTCGGCGAGGATCGGCCCGATCACCCGCAGCGCCTCCGGGCCGGCCATCGCGGCGTGGCCGCAGTCGACCGTGCGGTGGTCGAGCGGCCCGTCGATGTACGGGGCCCACATCTCCGGGGTGACCAGGTCGGACGGGTCCTTCCGGGTGGCCGCGAACACGACGGCCTCCGTCGCCACCGGCGTGTGCCGGTGGGCGGGGGTGATCCGGAGGTCGTTGGCCATGACCCGCAGGACGTCGGCGATCCGGTCCTCGGTGAAGTCGGCCACGGCCGCGTGGTGCTCACGGGCCAGCTCCGTGAACCGCGCGTGCGTGAGCGGTTCCCCGTCGCCGACGGGCACCCCGAACGCCGTCAGCAGCGTCCGGTACACCATGGACGTGTCGAGGGTCGCCTCCTCGGCGAGTTCCTCGGCGGTCCTGGGCCGCGCGGGCTGCGCGTCGAGGAGGACCAGGAACGGGACGTCGAACCCGCGCTCCCGCAGCCGGGCCGCCATGGCGTGGGCGACCACCCCGCCGAACGACCAGCCCAGCAACGGGAAGGGGCCCTCGGGACGCAGCCGGAGGAGCTCGGCGATGTAGTCGTCGGCGATCTCCTCGACGCTGCCCGGCAGGTCGTCCGGCTCGGACAGTCCACGGGCCTGGATGCCGTAGACGGGCACCTCCGCGGGCAGGTGCCGCAGCAGTCCGGCGTACGACCAGCTCAGGCCGCCGCCCGGGTGGACGCAGAACAGCGGCACGCCCTCGCTGCGGGGCCGCAGGGGCAGGACGACACCGAAGGCGTCGGCCGAGCCGTCGTGGTCCGCGTCGAGGCGGCGGGCGAGCCCGGCCACGTCGGAGGTCTCGAACAGGGCGCGCAGCGGCAGCTCCACGCCCAGCACGTCCCGGACGCGGTCGATCAGCCGGGTGGCGAGCAGGGAGTGGCCGCCCAGGTCGAAGAACCCGTCGTCCACGCCGACCCGCTCCACCCCGAGGACCTCGGCGAACAGCCCGGCCAGCACCGCCTCCTGGGGGGTGGCGGGCCCGCGGCCGGCGGCGCCCCGGTCCGGGGCCGGCAGGGCTCGGCGGTCGAGCTTGCCGTTCGGGGTCAGCGGCAGGGCGGGCAGGGTGAGCACAACCGACGGCACCATGTACTCGGGCAGCCGCAGGCGCAGGGCGTCCCGGAGGTCGCGGCGTTCGGCGAGGTGCGGCGCTTCGGCCGGCTCGTCGGGCACCACGTAGGCGACCAGCCGCTGGTCTCCCGGCCGGTCCTCCCGTACCACCGCCACGGCGTGCGCCACGCCGGGCTGTTCCCGGAGCAGGACCTCGATCTCGCCCGGTTCGATCCGGAAGCCCCGGATCTTGACCTGCTGGTCGGCCCGGCCGGCGAACTCCAGCAGGCCGTCCCGGTTCCAGCGCACCAGGTCGCCGGTGCGGTACATGCGGGTGCCGGCCGGACCGTACGGGTCCGCCACGAAGCGCTGGGCGGTCAGCCCCGGTTGCCCCAGGTACCCGCGCGCCACGCCGGCGCCGGCGATGTACAGCTCGCCCACCACGCCGGGCGGCACCAGGCCGAGGCGCTCGTCGAGGACGTGCACCCGCGTGTTGGCGATCGGCGTTCCGATGGGCGTGCGCTCCGGTGCCGCCCCGGGGGCGATGCCGGCCGCCGTGGACCAGATGGTGGTCTCGGTCGGTCCGTACAGGTTGACGACCTCGGCGGCGCGGGCGGCGAGGGTCCGCGCGAGGTCGGGCGGGAGCGCCTCGCCGCCCACCAGGACCCGGAGCCCGTCGAGGCACCCGGGCTGCTCGTCGGCGAGGGCCCGCCACAGCGTGGGGGTCGCCTGCATGACGGTGGCTCCGGTGGCCCGGAGCAGACCGGCGAGCGCGGCGGGCGTGCGGGCCGTGTCACGGTCGGCGAGCACCAGCGTGGCGCCGCTGGTCAGCGGCAGGCAGAGCTCCAGCACGGAGATGTCGAACCCGACGGTCGTCACACCCAGCCAGCGGTCCTCGGTGGTCAGCGGGAAGCGCGCGGCCATGTCGGCGAGGAAGTTCGACAGCGCCCCGTGCTCCACGACCACGCCCTTGGGCGCGCCCGTGGATCCGGAGGTGTAGAGGACGTACGCCGGGTCCGCGGCGCCGGCGACCGGCGCCGGGTCGGTGTCCGGGCACAGCGCCAGGGCGGCCGCGGTATCGGGGGCGTCGGTGACGACCGTCGCCGAGGAGGGGCGCCCCGCGAGGGCGCCCGCTCCGGCGCCCGTGGCGACGGCGTCGCTGGTGAGCAGGAGGGCGGGAGCGGCCTCGGTGAGGATGTGCGCCACCCGGGCGCTCGGGAACTCCGGGTCGACCGGCAGGTAGGCCGCACCCGTCTTGAGGACGCCGAGGAGTGCGGCCACCAGGTCCGCCGACCGCTCGTACATCAGCGCCACCGTGTCGCCCGGTCGGATGCCCCGGGCGAGCAGCCAGTGGGCGATCCGGTTGGCCCGGGCGTTCAGCTGCGCGTAGCTCAGCCGCGCGGCCCCGGCGACCAGGGCCTCGGCCTCGGGCGTCCGGGCCGCCTGTGCGGCGAACAGCTCCGGCACGGTCGTCGCCGGCACGTCCCGGCCGGTGTCGTTCCAGCCCGACAGCAGCTGTCGCCGCTCCTCGGGCGTGAGGATGTCGACCTGGGCCACCGGCAGCTCCGGCCGCGCGGCCAGCCCCTCCAGCAACCGCACCCACCGGCCCAGGAACCCCTCGACGGTGGACCGGTCGAAGAGATCCGTCGCGAACTCCGCGACCCCGCGCACCCCGCCACCCGGCTCCTCGACCAGGCTGAGGGTGAGGTCGACCCGGGACACACCCGTGCCCACCGGTTCCTCCGCCACCTCCAGGCCGGGCAATTCGAAGCGGGCCTGCTCGGTGTTCTGCAAGGCCAGCATCACCTGGAACAGCGGATGCCGAGCCGCCGACCGCCGGGGGTTCAACTCCTCCACCAGGTACTCGAACGGCACATCCTGATGCGCCAACGCACCCAGACCCGCCTCACGCACCCGGCCCACCAACTCGGCGAACGACGGATCACCCGACACATCCGTCCGCAACACCAACGTGTTCACGAAGAACCCGACCAGATCGTCCAGCGCCTCGTCCGAACGCCCCGCCACCGGCGAACCGATGGGCACGTCCTCCCCCGCACCCAACCGGGACAACAGCACGGCGAGGCCAGCCTGCAACACCATGAACAACGTCGCGTTCGACGACCGCGCGAGCTCGCCCAGTGCGCGGTGCAGGTCCGGCCCCAGCTCGAACGACGCCGTCCCTCCCGCGTACGAGGCCACCGCCGGCCGAGCCCGGTCGGCGGGCAGGCTCACCTCCTCCGGAAGTTCCGCCAACTGGCCGCGCCAGTAGGCGATCTGGCCGTCGCGCACCTCGTCCAGGACCTCGCGCTGCCACAGCGTGTAGTCCGCGTACTGCACCGGCAGCGGCTCCCACCCCGGCGCCGCACCCTCCAGCCGGGCCGTGTACGCCTCCGCAAGATCACGCGCCAGCGGCGCCAACGACCAACCGTCGCCCGCGATGTGGTGCAGCACGACGAGCAGGACGTGCTCCGACGGGCCCGAGGCGAACAACCACGCCCGGAGCGGGATCTCCGCCGCCAGGTCGAAGGCGTACCGGGCGGCCTCGGCCATCGCGTCGCGCAGTCCGTCGGCGTCGACCTCCACCGTCACCAGCGGGACCGGCGCCTCGGCCAGCACCCGCTGGCACGACTCGCCGTCCACTTCGGCGAACACCGTCCGCAGCGACTCGTGCCGGCCCACCACGTCGTCCAACGCGGCCGCCAACGCACCCCGGTCCAACGCGCCCGACAACCGCAGCCCCAAGGGCATGTTGTACGTCGCCGACGGACCCTCCAAGCGGTGCAGGAACCACAACCGCTGCTGCGCAAAGGACAACGGCAAACGCTCCGGCCGCACCCCCGCCGCCAACTCCGGGCGCACCACACCACCGGAGGACAACCGCTCCGCCAGCCCGGCCACCGTCGACGACTCGAACACCGCACGCAACGGCAGCTCCACACCCAGCACCGACCGCACACGGCTCACCAGCCGGGCCGCCATCAACGAGTGACCGCCCAGACCGAAGAACCCGTCGTCGATCCCGACCCGGTCGACCCCCAGCACCTCCGCGAACAGACCGCAGAGGATCTCCTCCTGCGGCGAGCGCGTCGTCCGCACCGCCCGCGGCGCGTGGTCGGGGTCGGGCAGGGCGGCCCGGTCGAGCGCACCGTCCGCCGTCAGCGGGAGGGCGGGGACGGGCATGACCACCGCGGGCAGCCGGTGGTCCGGCAGCCGGTGCTTCAGGTCCTCGTGCAGGCGCGACACGGAGAACTGGTTCATGACGAGCGGCACCACATAGGCCACCGACCGCGTCGCCTCGCCGTCCACCACCACGGCGGCCTCGGCGACGCCGGGCAGTGTCCGCAGGACGGCTTCGATCTCCAGGGCGGCGGCCAACGGGTCCGCGGGGCCGACGAGTTCCAGGTGCCCGTCGTCGGTCCGGCGGCGGGCCAGGTCACCCGTGCGGTACATCCGCGCGTCCGGCGCACCGAACGGGTCCGGCACCCAGCGCTCCGGGTCACTGCCGGCCAGGTCGCTCTCCGCGCCCCTGGCGTACAGCTCGCCCACGACACCCCGCGGCACGAGTCGGAGGTTCCGGTCCAGGACGTAGTCCAGCCGCGACAGTTCGCGGTGTTCGTCGGAGGTGAGGATGTCGGCCTGGCCGACCGGCAGCTCCGGCCGCGCGGTCAGCCCCTCCAGCAACCGCACCCAGCGGTCGAGGAGCACCTCGACGGTGGAGCGGTCGAAGAGGTCCGTCGCGAACTCCGCGACACCCCGCATCCCGCCGCCGGGCTCCTCGGCGAGGCTGAGCGTGAGGTCGACCCGGGACACGCCCGTGCCCACCGGCTCCTCCGCCACCTCCAGACCCGGCAGTTCGAACCGGGCCTGCTCGGTGTTCTGCAACGCCAGCATCACCTGGAACAACGGATGCCGCGCCGCCGACCGCCGGGGGTTCAACTCCTCCACCAGGTACTCGAACGGCACATCCTGATGCGCCAACGCACCCAGACCCGCCTCACGCACCCGACCCACCAGCTCGGCGAACGACGGATCACCCGACACATCCGTCCGCAGCACCAGCGTGTTCACGAAGAACCCGACCAGATCGTCCAGCGCCTCGTCCGAACGCCCCGCCACCGGCGAACCGATGGGAACGTCCTCCCCCGCACCCAGGCGGGACAGCAACACCGCCAAGGCCGCCTGGAGCACCATGAACACCGTGGCGTCATGGGCACGCGCCACCTCGCCGACAGCACGGTGCAGGTCCGGATCGAGGACGAAGGACGTCATGTCGCCGGCATAGGAGGCCACGGCCGGCCGGGCCCGGTCTGTGGGCGGGCCCACCTCCTCGGGAAGGCCCGCCAACTGGCCACTCCAGTAGGCGATCTGGCCGTCGAGAACGTCGTCCAGGACCTCACGCTGCCACAGCGTGTAGTCCGCGTACTGCACCGGCAGCGGCTCCCACCCGGGCGCCGCACCCTCCAGCCGGGCCGTGTACGCCTCGGCCAGGTCACGGGCCAGCGGCGCCATGGACCAGCCGTCACCAGCGATGTGGTGCAGTACGACGAGCAGGACGTGCTCCGACGGACCGGTACCGAACAGCCATGCCCGAATGGGCAGTTCGGTCGAAAGGTCGAAGGCGTACCGCGCGGCCTCGTCCAACTCCCGGCGCAAAACTGCCGGTTCGACCTCGCACACCTCGAACGGCACCCGCACGCCGGTCAGCACCCGCTGGTACGACGCGCCGTCCACCTCAGCGAACACCGTCCGCAGCGACTCGTGCCGGTCCACCACGTCGTCCAACGCGGCCCTCAACGCACCCCGGTCCAACACACCCGACAACCGCATCGCCAACGGCATGTTGTACGTCGCCGACGGCCCCTCCAACCGGTGCAGGAACCACAACCGCTGCTGCGCGAAGGACAACGGCAACCGCTCCGGCCGCTCCCCCGCCACCAGCTCCGGCCGCACCACCGCACCCGAAGCCAGCCGCTCGACCAGCCCGGCCACCGTCGGCGACTCGAACACCGCGCGCAACGGCAGTTCCACGCCCAGCACCGACCGCACACGGCTCACCAGCCGCGTCGCCAGCAGCGAATGCCCGCCCAGGTCGAAGAAGTCGTCGTCGATCCCGACCCGGTCGACCCCCAGCACCTCCGCGAACACCTCGCACAGCGCCGCCTCACGCGCCGAACGGGGCCCCCGGCCACCCTCCGACACCGACCCGCCGAAGTCGGGCACCGGCAACGCCGCCCGGTCCACCTTCCCGCTCGGCGTCAGGGGAAGCCGGTCCAGGGGGACGACGGCCGCCGGGACCATGTGGTCCGGCAAGGCGGCCCGCAGGTGTTCCCGGAGCTGCCGGGTGTCGATCCCGGCGCCCTCCTCCGGCACCGCGTAGGCCACCAGGGTGTTCTCCCGGGCGACGACCAGGGCCTGGCGAACCGCCGGATGGGTGGTGAGAGCCGCCTCGATCTCGGCCGGCTCGATCCGGAAGCCCCGGATCTTGACCTGCTGGTCGGCCCGGCCAAGGAACTGGAGGACCCCGTCGGTCGTCCAGCGGGCGAGGTCTCCCGTGCGGTACATGCGGTCGCCGGGTGCGCCGAAGGGGTTGGCCACGAACCGCTCGGCCGTCACCCCCGGCCGCCGCAGGTAGCCGTCGGCCAGCTGGACTCCGGCGATGTACAACTCGCCGGGGGCGCCGGGAGCCACCGGTCGCAGCGCCGCGTCGAGCACGTACAGGCGGGTGTTCCAGACCGGCCGGCCGATGGGTACGACCCCCGGGTCGGCGACGCTGTGCCAGGAGGTGACGTCCACCGCGGCCTCGGTCGGGCCGTAGAGGTTGTGCAGTTCCGCGTGGGGCAGCGTGTCGTGGAACCGCGCGGCCAGGTCCGCCGGGAGCGCCTCCCCGCTGCACATCACCCGGGTCAGGCCGGTGCAGCGGGCGGTGGACTCGTCGGCGAGGAACGCTTCCAGCATGGACGGCACGAAGTGGACGGTGGTGACGGCCTCCGTCTGGATCAGCCGGCTCAGGTACGCCGGGTCCCGGTGGCCTCCGGGTTCCGCGACCACGAGCGTGGCGCCGGTGACGAGCGGCCAGAAGAACTCCCAGACGGAGACGTCGAAGCTCGACGGGGTCTTCTGGAGCACCCGGTCGTCGGGGCCGAGCCCGTACTCGTCCTGCATCCACAGGAGCCGGTTGACGATGGCCCGCTGCGGGACGACGACGCCCTTGGGGCGCCCGGTGGAACCCGAGGTGTAGATCACGTAGGCGGGAAGGCCGGGGTGCCGGGCAACGGCCGGCTCGGCGGCGTCACCGTCCGCGCTGTCGAGCAGCCCGCTGATCAGGTCGAGGTCGTCGACCACGTACGCGGGCTCCGCGTCACGGCACATGAACGCGGTGCGCTCCGCCGGGTAGTCCAGGTCCAGCGGCAGGTACGCGGCACCGGCCTTGTGCGTGGCCAGGAGCACGGCGACCAGTTCGACCGACCTGGGCAGTGCCACGGCCACCGTGTCGCCCGGTCGGACGCCCTGGGCGATGAGCCAGTGGGCGATCCGGTTGGCCTGGGCGTTCAGCTGGGCGTAGGTGAGCCTTTCGGCCCCGGCGACCAAGGCCGTGGCCTCGGGCGTCCGGGCCGCCTGTGCGGCGAACAGCTCCGGCACGGTCGTCGCCGGCACGTCCCGGCCGGTGTCGTTCCAGCCCGACAGCAGCTGGTGCCGCTCCTCGGGGGTGAGGATGTCGGCCTGGCCGACCGGCAGTTCCGGCCGCGCGGCCAGCCCCTCCAGCAACCGCACCCACCGGTCGAGGAACAGCTCGACGGTGGACCGGTCGAAGAGGTCCGTCGCGAACTCGGCGATTCCCCGCATCCCGCCGCCGGGCTCCTCGGCGAGGCTGAGGGTGAGGTCCATCCGGGACACGCCCGTGCCCACCGGTTCCTCCGCCACCTCCAGACCGGGCAGTTCGAATCGCGCCTGCTCGGTGTTCTGCAAGGCCAGCATCACCTGGAACAGCGGATGCCGCGCCGCCGACCGCCGGGGGTTCAACTCCTCCACCAGGTACTCGAACGGCACATCCTGATGCGCCAACGCACCCAGACCCGCCTCACGCACCCGGCCCACCAACTCGGCGAACGACGGATCACCCGACACATCCGTCCGCAGCACCAACGTGTTCACGAAGAACCCGACCAGATCGTCCAGCGCCTCGTCCGAACGCCCCGCCACCGGCGAACCGATGGGCACGTCCTCCCCCGCACCCAACCGGGACAACAGCACGGCGAGGCCAGCCTGCAACACCATGAACAACGTGGCGTTCGACGACCGCGCGAGCTCGCCCAGTGCGCGGTGCAGGTCCGGGTCGAGGGCGAAGGTGGTCACGTCACCCGTGTACGAGGCGACTGCCGGCCGCACGCGGTCGGCGGCCAGGCTCACCTCCTGCGGGAGCTCCGCCAACTGGCCGCGCCAGTAGGCGATCTGGCCGTCGCGCACCTCGTCCAGGACCTCGCGCTGCCACAGCGTGTAGTCCGCGTACTGCACCGGCAGCGGCTCCCACCCCGGCGCCGCACCCTCCAGCCGGGCCGCATAGGCCTCCGCCAGGTCACGGGCCAGCGGCGCCATGGACCAGCCGTCGCCCGCGATGTGGTGCAGCACGATGAGCAGGACGTGTTCGGACGGTCCGGTACTGAACAGCCAGGAACGGATGGGCAGTTCAGCCGAAAGGTCAAAGGCGTACCGCGCGGCATCGTCCAACTCCCGGCGCAAAACTGCCGGTTCGACCTCGCACACCTCGAACGCCGCCCGGACCCCGGCCAGCACCCGCTGGCACGGCTCACCGTCCACCTCCGCGAACACCGTCCGCAGCGACTCGTGCCGGCCCACCACGTCATCCAACGCGGCCGCCAACGCACCCCGGTCCAACGCGCCCGACAACCGCAGCCCCAAGGGCATGTTGTACGTCGCCGACGGACCCTCCAACCGGTGCAGGAACCACAACCGCTGCTGCGCGAACGACAACGGCAACCGCTCCGGCCGCACCCCCGCCACCAGCTCCGGCCGCGCCACCGCACCCGAAGCCAGCCGCTCGACCAGCCCCGCCACCGTCGGCGACTCGAACACCGCACGCAACGGCAGTTCCGCAGCCAGCCGTTCACGGACACGGCCCATCAACCGCATCACCAGCAGCGAATGCCCGCCCAGGTCGAAGAAGTCGTCGTCGATCCCGACCCGTTCGACTCCCAGCACCTCCGCGAACACCTCGCACAGCGCCGCCTCACGCGCCGAACGGGGCCCCCGGCCGCCCTCCGACACCAGGGCGCCGAAGTCGGGCGCCGGCAACACGGCCCGGTCCACCTTCCCGTTCGGCGTCAGGGGTATGGCGGGGACGGCCGTGATCAGGGCGGGGACCATGTACTCCGGGAGCCGCCCGCGCAGTTCCCCGGCGATCGCGGACGGGTCGAACCCGGTGCCGGGCTCGGTCACCACGTAGGCGACCAGACGGACATCACCCTCCCGGACGGTGTGGACGACGACGGTGGCGTGCGCCACCCCGGCGCAGCGCCGCAGCCCCGACTCGACCTCGCCCGGTTCGATCCGGAGGCCCCGGATCTTGACCTGATGGTCGGCCCGGCCGGCGAACTCCAGCAGGCCGTCCCGGTTCCAGCGGGCGAGGTCGCCGGTGCGGTACATGCGGGTGCCGGCCGGGCCGTACGGGTCCGCCACGAAGCGCTGGGCGCTCAGCCCCGGCTGCCCCAGGTACCCGCGCGCCATGCCGGCGCCGGCGACGTACAGCTCGCCCACCACGCCGGGCGGCACCAGGCCGAGGCGCTCGTCGAGGACGTACACCTGCTTGCCGGTGACCGGCCGGCCGATCGGCAGGGACGGCTCGGGGTCGTGGCCGGGCGCCATCGCGTGCAGGGTGGCGAAGGTGGTGGTCTCACCCGGTCCGTAGCCGTTGACCACGGTGAGGTCCGGGCAGGCCGCCATGACGCGTCGCACCGGGCCCTGCGGGACGACCTCGCCGCCGGTGAAGACCTGGCGCATGGACGCGAAGCAGTCGGGGTGGTCCTCGGCCATCGCCTTGAACAGTCCCGCGGTGATCCACATGGAGGTGATGCCGTGGTCGCGGACGATGTCGCGCAGATGCGGTCCGTCGAGCGGCACGTCGGGGGCGATGACGACCCGGCCGCCGAGCAGGAGGGGCATCCACAGCTCGAACGGCAGGGCGTCCCAGGCGGTCGGCGAGTGGAGGAGCACCCGTGCGGGGTACCCGCCGACCACGGGGTCGTCGGCCAGGGAGGTGATGTCGGCGTGGGTGAGCCCGATGCCCTTCGGGGTGCCGGTGGATCCGGACGTGTAGATGACGCAGGCCAGCTGGTCGGGGTCGGGGGCCGCGCCACGGTCGCCGGCGGGCGGGGTGGACGGGGCGGACGGGGACGTGGACGTGGACGGGACGTGTGCGGCGTCGTCCTGGACGAGCAGCACCTGGTCCCCGGGCACGAAGGCCGGGACGCGGGTCGGCGAGTCGGTCAGCAGCAGGTTGACGTCGTTGTCCGCCCACATCCTGCGGACCTGGCTCTCCGGGTAGCGCGCGTCGAGCGACAGGTACATTCCGCCGGCCTTGACCACGGCCAGCACCGCGACCACGAAGCCGATCGACCGCGGCATGGCGATGGCCACCAGGCGTTCCGCGCCGACCCCACGGCCGATCAGCTCGTGGGCGAGGCGGTCGGCCCGCTCGTCGAGCTGGGCGTACGTGAGCCGGGTGCCGTCCGCGACGACCGCGACGGCGTCGGGGACCCGCTCGACCTGCGCCCGGAACGCCGTGACCAGGCTGCGCGCGGGCAGGTCCGTGTCGTTCCGGCCCGGCAGCAGCTGCCGGCGCTCCTCGGGGGTGAGGATGTCGACCTGGGCCACCGGCAGTTCCGGCCGCGCGGTCAGCCCCTCCAGCAAGCGCACCCACCGGTCGAGGAGCACCTCGACGGTGGACCGGTCGAACAGGTCCGTCGCGAACTCGGCGACTCCGCGCATCCCGCCGTCAGGGTCCTCGGCGAGGCTGAGGGTGAGGTCGACCCGGGACACGCCCGTGCCCACCGGCTCCGCCACAACCTCCAGACCCGGCAGTTCGAACCGGGCCTGCTCGGTGTTCTGCAAGGCCAGCATCACCTGGAACAGCGGATGCCGAGCCGCCGACCGCCGGGGGTTCAACTCCTCCACCAGGTACTCGAACGGCACGTCCTGATGCGCCAACGCACCCAGACCGGCCTCGCGCACCCGGCCCACCAGCTCGGCGAACGACGGATCACCCGACACGTCCGTCCGCAGCACCAGCGTGTTCACGAAGAACCCGACCAGATCGTCCAGCGCCTCGTCCGAACGCCCCGCCACCGGAGAACCGATGGGGACGTCCTCCCCCGCACCCAGACGGGACAACAGCACGGCCAAGGCCGCCTGGAGCACCATGAACACCGTGGCGTCATGGGCACGCGCCACCTCGCCGACGGCACGGTGCAGAGCCGGGCTCAGCCCGAACGACGCCGTCTCTCCCGCGTACGAGGCCACGGCCGGCCGAGCCCGGTCGGCGGGCGGGCTCACCTCCTCCGGCAGACCAGCCAACTGGCCCTGCCAATACGCGAGTTCATCCTCCCGTACACCGTCCAGCAGCTCGCGCTGCCACAGCGTGTAGTCCGCGTACTGCACCGGCAGCGGCTCCCACCCCGGCGCCACACCCTCCAGCCGGGCCGCATAGGCCTCGGCCAGGTCACGGGCCAGCGGCGCCATGGACCAGCCGTCGCCCGCGATGTGGTGCAGCACCACGAGCAGGACGTGCTCCGACGGACCGGTACCGAACAGCCAGGAACGGATGGGCACTTCGGCTGCCAGGTCGAAGGCGTACCGCGCCGCGCCCGCCAACGCCGCATCCAGAGCTGCGGGTTCTACCTCGGACACCTCGAACGGCACCCGCACGCCGTTCAGCACCCGCTGGTACGACGCGCCGTCCACCTCCGCGAACACCGTCCGCAGCGACTCGTGCCGGCCCACCACGTCATCCAACGCGGCCACCAACGCACCCCGGTCCAACACACCCGACAACCGCAAGGCCAACGGCATGTTGTACGTCGCCGACGGACCCTCCAGCCGGTGCAGGAACCACAGGCGCTGCTGCGCGAACGACAGCGGCAACCGCTCCGGCCGCTCCCCCGCCACCAGCTCCGGGCGCACCGCACCGCCGGAGGACAACCGCTCGACCAGCCCGGCCACCGTCGGAGTCTCGAACACCGCGCGCAACGGCAGTTCCACGCCCAGCACCGACCGCACCCGGCTCACCAGCCGCGTCGCCAGCAGCGAGTGACCGCCCAAGTCGAAGAAGTCGTCGTCGATCCCGGCCCGGTCGACCCCCAGCACCTCCGCGAACAGGCCGCAGAGGATCTCCTCCCGCGGTGTACGGGGCCCGCGTGCCGACCGCGACGCGTAGTCGGGAGCCGGGAGGGCCCGCCGGTCGAGCTTGCCGCTGGAGGTGAGCGGCAGCGCGTCGAGGGCGATGACGGCGGACGGCACCATGTACTCGGGCAGCCGTTGCCGCAGGGCGTCCCGCAGCCCGGCCAGGACGCGGCCGGTCGTCCGGGAGCCCAGGGGGTTGTTCACCAGGGCCGACAGGGGCTTGTCCTGGGTGTACGCCGGTCGGTGCACGTCCGTGTAGACGGCGTCCGCGCGTCCGCCGGGAACGAGTACGGCGTCGAGGGCGTCCGGTGCGCCGGGCGCCCAGGTGGTCAGCACCTGGCAGCCGTGCCGCTCGCCCCAGTCGTGCAGGGCCTCCGGGTCGACGGCCCCGGGTGCGGTCCCGTCGGCCCGCCCCGTGCTCAGCCGGGCGCGGAGCCGTTGCGGCGACGCCTCGTGCGCGAGTTCCTCCGCCGCCGCGACCTCTCCGGTCAGCCGGCTGTTGACGAGGCCGGTGACCCGGACCGGCCCGGCCCCGGAGGTGAGGGCGTCCAGGCCCGCCAGGTCCTGGAGGCTCGTGAGATCGCGGCCCCAGACGAGTTCCGGCACGTTCGCGAGGGACTCGGCCCGGGCGGTCCCGTCCGCCTTGTGCAGGACGACCTCGTAGCGGTGCCTGGTCAGCTCGTTGTGGTGGGCGCCGCGCTTGAGCCGGATGTCGACGCCGGCCACCGCCCCGGGGTGGCGCCGCGCCCAGACGGTGAAGAAGTCCGGGTCGATGACCAGTTCCTTCTCCATGATCACCGCGTGTTCCACGGCCGCCCTGAGCTGCTCGCCAGTGCTGTCCTCCGCCGCGTGGCCGAGGTGGATCCCGGTCTGGAAGGCGCGCAGCGAGCCGCGGTGGCGGACGTCGCCCACGACGATGCGCCCGCCGGGGGCGAGCCGGCCGAGCGCGCCGTCCAGGACCCGGGCCAGGTAGTCGGCGTCGGGGAAGTACTGGATGATCGAGTTGAGGACGACGGTGTCGAAGTACTCGGCCGGGATGTCGTCCACGACGTCGGCGGGCCGGCAGAGCAGCCGTACCCGGTCGGCGAGTCCGGCGGTCTCGCACTGGGCGGTGAGGCGTTCGATCACGGGCGCGGAGAAGTCCGTCGCCCAGTAGGTCTCGGCCCGGGGGGCCAGCGGGCCGAAGAGCAGGCCGGAGCCCACGCCGATCTCCAGGACGCGCCGGGGCGGGCGTTCCGTGATGCGCCGCACCGCGGCGTCGCGCCAGTCGCGCATCTCGTCGAGCGGGATCGGCTCACCGGTGTAGGAGCTGTTCCAGCCGGTGAAGTCCTGGCCGAACCCGGGTGTCTCCGTCCCGGCACCGCCGTAGACGTCGTCGTAGATCTCGCGCCACTCGTCCACCTGGTCGTCCTCGGCGCCCTCGCCCTCGGGCACGATGTACGCGACGAGCCGCGGGTCGCCCTCGCGGTCCTCGCGGACCACCACCACGGCCTGGGCGACACCGGACTGCTCGCGCAGGACGGCCTCGATCTCGCCGGGTTCGATCCGGAAGCCGCGGACCTTGACCTGCTGGTCGGCCCGGCCCAGGTACTCGAGTTGCCCCTCCGCCGTCCAGCGCACGACGTCGCCCGTGCGGTACATGCGGGTGCCGGCCGGGCCGAACGGATCGGCCACGAAGCGCTGGGCGCTGAGCCCGGGCCGGTCGAGGTAGCCGCGGGCCAGGCCCGCGCCCGCCAGGTACAGCTCGCCGGGGACGCCCGGCGGCACCGGCCGCAGACGGTCGTCCAGGACCCGGACCCGGGTGTTGTCGACGGGGCGTCCGATCGGTACGTCCCCGCCGGCGAGCGGCTCGCTGATGGCCGCGACGACCGTGGACTCGGTCGGGCCGTAGGCGTTGACCATGCGGCGTCCCGGCGACCAGGTCCGCACCAGGTCGGCGCCGCACGCCTCGGCTCCCACGATCAGGGTGCGGAACCCGGTGAGCGCCTCGGCGGATCCGGCCGGCAGGGTGCCGAGCACGGACGGCGGGATGAGCGCGTGGGTGATCCGGCGGTCGGCCAGGACGTCGGCCAGTTCGGCGCCGACGAGGCGGTCCCGGCCGCCCAGGACGAGGGCGGCGCCGGCCGCGAAGGCCATGGTCAGTTCGAGGACGGCCGCGTCGAAGCCGGGCGACGACAGCTGGAGCACCCGGGAGTCGGGGGTGACCGCGCACTGTCGCAGCAGGGTGCTCGCCAGGCTCCCGAGGCCCTGGTGGGTGACGACGACGCCCTTGGGCACGCCGGTGGAGCCGGAGGTGTGGATGACGTAGGCCGGGTGGCCGGGGTGCGGCGGTGCGGCGGGCTCCGGGTCGTGGTCGGGGCAGCCGGCCAGGGCCTCGGCCGTCCCTGGGTCGTCGGTGGCCACGGTCTCGGTGCCGTCGTGCAGGGTGCCGATCGTGTCGGCGAGCGCCCGGGTGGTCAGGATCAGCTCCGGGGCGGCGTCGGCCAGGATGTGGCCGACCCGCTCGGCGAGGTACTCGGGGTCGAGGGGGACGTAGGCGGCGCCCGCCTTGAGGACGCCGAGGACGGCCGCGATCTGCTCGGGCGAGCGCTCGTAGAGGACGGCCACGTGCTGCTCGGCGCCGATGCCCCGGGCGCGCAGCCAGTGGGCGATCCGGTTGGCGCGGGCGTCCAGTTCCCGGTAGGTCAGTTCGACGTCCTCGCAGACCAGGGCCGTCGCGTCGGGGGTGCGGGCGGCCTGGGCGGCGAACAGCGCCGGCAGGCTCGACCCGGTGGTGTCGCGGGTGGGGCCGGCGTTCCACCCGGTGATCCGCGCGTGCTCCCGCGGGGTGAGGATGTCCGCCGCGCCGATGGGGGCCGCGGGGTCGTGGAGCAGGGCGCGCATGAACGCGGTCCACCGGTGGATCAGGGCGTCGACGGTGGAGGCGTCGAAGAGCTCCGTGGCGTACTCGACGTAGGCGTCGATGCCCGCGGGTTCGCCGTTCGCGCCATGGCTCTCCGTCAGGCTGAAGAAGAGGTCGAAGCGGGAGGTCCCGGTGCCGACGAGTTCCGGGCGGACGTCGAGTCCGGGCATCCGGAACCGGGCCTGCTCGTTGTTCTGCAGGGTCAGGGCCACCTGGAACAGCGGGTGGTGGGCGGTCGAACGGTGCGGGTTGATCTCCTCCACCAGGGACTCGAAGGGGACGTCCTGGTGGGCGTAGGCGGCGAGGCTGGTCTCCCGTACCCGGCCGACGAGTTCGGCGAACGACGGGTCGCCCGAGGTGTCCGTGCGCAGGACCAGCATGTTGACGAAGAAGCCCACCAGCCGGTCGAGCGCCTCGTCGGTCCGGCCGGCGATGCCGCTGCCGAGCGGGATGTCGGTGCCGGCGCCGAGCCGGGTCAGCAGGGCGGCGAGAGCGGCTTGCAGGACCATGAAGACGGTGGCGTCGTGGGCGCGGGCCAGTTCGCTCAGCGCGCGGTGCAGGTCCGGGTCGAGCGCGAAGGGGGTCACGTCTCCGGCGTACGAGGCCACGGCGGGCCTCGCCCGGTCGGCGGGGGCGCTCACCTCCGTCGGGAGGTCGGCCAACTCCTGTCGCCAGTAGTCCACTTGGCGGCCGAAGAGGCTGTCGGGATCGTCCGCCCCACCCAGGAGGTCCCGCTGCCAGAGGGTGTAGTCCGCGTACTGCACCGGCAGCGGCTCCCACTCCGGCGCCGCACCGTCGAGTCGGGCCGCGTAGGCCTCGGCCAGGTCGCGGGCCAGCGGCACCATGGACCACCCGTCGCCCGCGATGTGGTGCAGCACGACGAGCAGGACGTGTTCGGTCGGGCCGGTGCTGAACAGCCAGGACCGGATGGGCACTTCGGTCGCCAGGTCGAAGGCGTACCGGGCGGCCTCGTCCAACTTCTCGCGCAGGTCGGCGGTTTCGATCTGCCGCGTCTCCAACGGCACCTCGAACTCGGCCAGCACCCGCTGGCACGGCTCGCCGTCCACCTCCTCGAACACCGTCCGCAGCGACTCGTGCCGGCCCACCACGTCGTTCAGCGCGGCCGCCAGCGCCGCCGAGTCCGGCTCCCCCGACATCCACAGCGCGAGCGGCACGTTGTACGTCGCCGACGGGCCCTCCAACTTGTGCTGGAACCAGAGGCGTTGCTGCGCGAAGGAGAGGGGAAGGACGTCCGGCCGGGAGACGGGCGCGAGGCGGGTGCGCCGCTCCCCGGTTCCGTGACCGAGACGGAGTGCCAGGGCGCCCGGGCTCGGGTGCTCGAACAGCTCGCCGGGCTGGATCTCGGCGTCGAGGACACCGCGGACGCGGCTGATCAGGCGGGTGGCGAGCAGGGACTGGCCGCCGATGTCGAAGAAGCTGTCGCCGGGTGCCACCCGGGTGAGGCCGAGCAGTTCGGCGAAGAGCCCGCAGAGGACCGCCTCCCGGGCGTGCGGCTCGTCGGCGCCGAGGATCTCGACGGGGGCCAGGTGGGCCGGCAGGCGGTCGCGGAGCTCCTGGAGCACCTTCGGGGACGGGCTGGGCAGGACGTAGGCCACGAGCCTGGTCTCGGCCCGGGCCGTCGTCCGCTCCCGTTCCGCGGGATCTTCGGCCCGTACCAGGACGGGGACCGCGTGGGAGACCTCGGGGTGTTCGAGCAGCTGGTCGCGCAGTCGGTCGAGCAGACGGCGGCCGCGCTCGTCCTCCCGGCCGCCGGACAGCAGGCCGGCCAGGGAGAACGACTCGGCACCGGTGGCCGCGATCCGGCGCGGGCGGCGCACCAGTCGGCGCAGGACAGAGGGCACCGGCCCGGCGGAGCGCTCGCGCAGGCCGACGGAGTCCAGGCGGACGGGAGCCACCACGGGCCGGCGGGCGCGGATCGCGAGGTCGAGGAGGGCGAGCGCCCGCGGCGTGGGCAGCGGCAGGACGCCGGAGCGCCGGATGCGGCCGAGGTCGCCCTCGTCGAGGCCGGCGGTCATGCCGGACTCCTGCTCCCACAAGCCCCACGCCAGCGAGAGACCCGGCAGCCCCCGGGCCGACCGCTCCTGCGCCAACGCGTCCAGGAAGGTGTTCGCCGCCGCGTAGTTCGCCTGACCGGCACCGCCGATCAGGCCCGAGACCGAGGAGTACACGACGAACGCGGCCAGCCCGGGGCACCGCTCCCGCGTCACCTCGTGCAACGCCCACGCGCCGTCCACCTTCGACCGCAGCACCTCCCCCAGCGCCTCCGCACCCAGCGACACCAGCACCCCGTCGCGCAGCACACCCGCCAGGTGGAACACGCCCGCCAGCGGACGCCGGGCCACCACCTCGTCGACCAGCACCCCCAGTGCCGTACGGTCGGCCGCGTCACAAGCCCGCACCACCACAGTGCGCGCGCCCAACCCCAGCAGCTCGTCCCGCAGTGTCGCCGCCCCGGGCGCCTCCACACCCCGACGGCCCACCAGCACCAGGTGCCGCACCCCGCACGCCACCACCAGATGACGCGCCAGCAACGCCCCCAACACCCCCGTACCGCCCACCAGCAGCACCGCCCCCTCCGGGTCCAACGACACCGGGGCCCGGAACTCGGACGGTGCCGTCCGGGTGAGCCGGGGGGCGAGCAGGGTGCCGTCGCGCAGGGCGAGTTGCGGCTCACCGGTCGCGAGGGCCGCGGCCAGGGTGTCGCGGTCCGGGTCGGTGTCGACGTCCAGGAGGACGAAGCGGTCCGGGTGCTCGGTCTGGGCGGAGCGCAGCAGACCCCACAGGACCGAGGCCGGCAGCGCGCTCACGCCCTCGTCGGGGGCGGTGGCGACGGCCCCACGGGTGAGGACGACGAGGCGCGAGCGGGCCAACCGCCCCTCGGCCAGCCAGTCCTGCAGCACCTCCAGTGCGCGCTGGGCGACGGCCCGGGCCGCGCCGGGCACGTCCCGTCCGTCGCCCTCCGCGTCCAGGCAGGGGAGGATCACCGTGCCTGGCACCTCGGCGGCCCGGGCCAGGGCGGCCGGGTCGGGGTACGCCACGGCACCGGGGAGAGCGAGCCCGTCGGCGGAGCCGAGCATGCCCCAGGAGTCCTCGGCGGAGGGCCGGACGGCGTGGCCGCCGAGTGCGGTCCAGTCCAGGTGGAACAGGTCGTCGTGAACCTCGGCCTCGACCCTGCCCTCGGTTTGCTGACTCATCGTCACTTCACCGATGCTCAGCACCGGTTCGCCCATCGCGTCCACCGCGAACACCCGCGCGGTGCCGGCTCCCGTGGGCGTCAGCGACACGTGCAGCGCGGTGGCCCCGGTGGCGTACAGCTCGACGCCGGACCAGGTGCGGGGCGCACCGGTTCCGGCGAACGGTCGCAGTGCGGCGGCCAGCAGCACCGGGTGCACGCCGTACCCCACGGGGTCGGTGTGGGCCGGGAGTTCCACATCCGCCCGGAGGACCTCGTGGTCCGGGCCCGTGGCGGCCGGCGCCGGCCCGGCGTCGACCGGGGTCTCGGTCAGTTCCCCGGTGGCGTGCCGGATCCAGGTTCCGGAAGCCCGCGAGAAGACGGCGAGGGAGCAGCGGCCGCGGCCCAGCGCCTCGATCACGACCTGCACGTCGGTCGCGGTCCGTCCGAGGCTCAGGGGCGTCTCGACGGTCAGCCGCTCCAGCCGGTCGCACCCGGCCCGGTCGGCCGCGGCCAGCGCCAGTTCGAGCAGTACGGCGTGCGGAACGTCCGCGGCCCAGGGGTGGGTCGTGGGCGAGAGCCGGCCGGTGAGCACCCAGCCGTTCCCGTCGGGCCGCTCGACCGCCGCGCCCAGCAGCGGGTGCCCCACCGTTTCGAGACCCGCGGAGGCCACGTCCGCGACGGCGGTGTCCTCCTTCAGCCAGTAGGACCGGCGCTGGAAGGCGTACGTCGGCAGCTCCACCGGCCGCGCGCCCGGGAAGAGCGGGGACCAGTCGACGGGCAGTCCGCCGGTGTGGAGGCGGGCCGCGTTCGTGAGGATCTGCCGGACGGCCCCGTGGTCACGGCGCAGGGAGCCCACGACGACCCGCTCGCCGCCGAGGGTCTCCTCGATGCCGGCGGTCAGGACGGGGTGCGGGCTGGATTCCACGACGAACCCGTGGCCGCCGTCGGCCGCGGCCTGGACGGCCTCCTGGAACCGGATCGGCCGCCGGAGGTTCTCGTACCAGTAGTCGGCGTCCAGCCGCGTGGTGTCGAGGGCGGTCGCGGTGACGCTGGAGTAGAAGGCGGTGTCGCAGGTCGTGGGGGTGATGCCGGCCAGCTCCGCCAGGAGCTGCTCACGCAGCGGCTCGACGCTCGCGGAGTGGGAGGCGTAGTCGACGTCGATGCGGCGGCTCACGATCCCGCGCGCCTCGCAGCGGGCCGTGAGCTGGTCGAGGGCCTCGGGGCCGCCCGAGACCACGGTCGAGGAGGGGCCGTTGACCGCGGCGATCTCGGCATGGCCGTCGACGGTGGCCAGCAGTGCGCGCACGTCCTCGACGGGGGCGGCGACGGAGACCATGCCACCGGTGCCCGCCAGGCGCAGCAGGGCCCGGCTGCGGATGGCGACGATCTTGGCCGAGTCCTCCAGGGACAGCGCGCCCGCGACATGGGCGGCGGCGATCTCGCCCTGGGAGTGGCCCACCACCGCGTCGGGGCGCACGCCCAGGGAGCGCCAGACCGCGGCCAGTCCGATCATCACGGCCCAGAGGGCCGGCTGGACGACGTCGACCCGGTGCAGCGGGGGTGCGCCGTCACGGCCGTTCAGCACGTCGAGCAGGGACCAGTCGACGTACGGGGTCAGGGCCTGGTCGCAGGCGCGGAGCTGTTCCTCGAACGCCGGTGACCCGGCGAGCAGTTCCCGTGCCATGCCGGCCCACTGGGAGCCCTGGCCAGGGAAGACGAAGACGGTGCCGCGCCGGCCGTCGGGGGGCGTGGTGGAGGGCGTGACGGTGACGTTGTCCGCCGTGCCGCCCTCGGCCAGAACACGCAGCCCCGCGAGCAGTTCTTCACGGTCGGCGCCCGTCACGACGGCACGCTGCTCGAACAGCGAGCGCTGCGCGACCAGCGACCAGCCGACGCTGCCCGCTCCGACCTCCGGGCGCTCCGTCAGGTACTCCGCCAGCCGGCCGGCCTGCGCCCGCAGCGCCTCCACCGACCGGCCGGACACCACCCACGGCACCACGTCCGGATCCTCAACAGGGCTACTGGGAGAGGCAGTTGCTTCTTCGGCGACCCCTTCCACGATCACATGCGCGTTCGTCCCACTGATCCCGAACGACGACACACCCGCCCGCCGCGGCCGGTCCAGCTCAGGCCACTCCCGCGCCTCGCTCAGCAGTTCCACCCCGCCCGAGGACCAGTCCACATGCGACGACGGCACCTCCGCGTGCAACGTCCGCGGCAACACCCCGTGCCGCATCGCCAGCACCATCTTCATCACACCCGCCACACCCGCGGCGGCCTGCGTATGACCGATGTTCGACTTCACCGAGCCCAGCCACAACGGCACTTCACGCCCCACCCCGTACGCGGACAGCAAGGCCTGCGCCTCGATCGGATCGCCCAACCGCGTCCCCGTCCCGTGCGCCTCCACCGCGTCGACGTCACCCGCCGCCAACCCCGCGTCCTCCAAGGCCCCGCGCACCACCCGCACCTGCGCCCGACCGCTCGGCGCCGTCAACCCGTTCGACGCACCGTCCTGGTTCACCGCCGAACCCCGCAGCACCCCCAACACCCGACGCCCAGCCCGCCGCGCGTCGGAAAGCCGCTCCAGCACCAGCACGCCGCAGCCCTCACCGAACCCCGTGCCGTCGGCCTCCTCGCCGAAGGCCCGGCACCGGCCGTCCGGGGACAGACCGCCCTGTTTGCCGAGTTCGACGAGCGTGGACGGGCCCGCCATGACGGTGACACCGCCGGCCAGCGCCATCGCGCACTCGCCCCGCCGCAGCGACTGCACCGCCAGGTGCAGCGCCACCAGCGACGACGAGCACGCCGTGTCCACCGACACGGCCGGGCCCTCCAGCCCCAGCACATAGGCCACCCGGCCGGACGCGACACTGGCCGTGTTCCCCGTACCGGCGTAGCCCTCGGCCTCGGCGGGGACGGAGGACAGCCGGGAGACGTACTCCCCGGAGATCAGCCCGGTGAAGACCCCGGTCGCACTGCCCTTCAGGGTGTCGGGACGGATCCCCGCCCGCTCCAGCGCCTCCCAGGACACCTCCAGCAGCAGCCGCTGCTGCGGGTCCATCGCCTCGGCCTCGAGCGGCGAGACGCCGAAGAACCCCGCGTCGAACAGGTCCGCGTCGTGCAGGAATCCGCCGCTCCGGGTGGGGATCGAGCCGGGTCCCCGCGCGTCCTGGTCCCGGGCCGGGGCGCCGGAGCCGTCCAGGTTCCATCCCCGTCCCTCGGGGAAGCCGGAGATCGCGTCGCGCCCCTCCGACAGCAGCCGCCACAGGTCCTCCGGGGACTTCACCCCGCCCGGGTACCGGCACCCCATCCCCACGATCGCGATGGGTTCGTGGGCCTTCTCCTCCAGTTCCCTGGCCTGCTGTCGTGCCTCGCGCAGGTCCGCCGTGGCGCGCTTGAGGTAGTCGCGGAGCTTGGCTTCGTTGGACATGGGGCTCACCTTTCCCTTACCTCAGCGCGACAGTTCGTTGTCGAGCGCGTCGAAGAGTTCGTCGTCGGTCACGTGGTCGAGGTCGTCGGCGGATTCGGCGGGTTCGTCCTGCTCCCGCTGCCAGGCGCGAAGGATCTGCGTCAGTCGGGTGGTGACCCTGGTGCGGTCCTCGCGCTCGCCGGCGAAGAGCTTCAACGCCTCCTCCATCCGGTCGGCGTCGGCGAGGATGCGCGAGACCGGGTCCGGTTGCCCGGGTTCGAGGGCCGCCAGGAGGTGGGCGGCCAGTTCGTCCGGTGTGGGCTGGTCGAACAGCACGTTGACGGGGAGCCTGAGCCCGGTGGCCGCGTTGAGCCGGTTGCGCAGTTCGACGAGGGTGAGGGAGTCGAGGCCGAGCCCCCGGAACTCCGCGCCGGTGTCGATGGCTCCGGGCCCCGAGTGGCCGAGGACGTCGGCGATCTCCTGGCACAGGAGCTCCGTCACGACGTCGAGGCCGCGCCCTCCGGCCGCCCCCGCGATCCGGTCGGTCCAGGTGGAGGCGCCCGCCGTCCTCGGTGTCGCGGCCGGGGCCGCCGTACGCCGGGCCGGGGCGGAGACGAGGCCGCGCAGCAGCGGTGGCAGGTCGGCCACGGCGGCCCTCGCGTGCAGTCGCGCCGGGTCGAGCACCAGCGGTGCCACGGCCGGCTCGCTTCCCTGCCGCGCCTCGTCGAACAGCGCCATGCCCTGTTCGGAGGGGATCTTTCCGATGCCGTACCGCTCGAAGCGCTGGAAGGCCGTGTCATCGAGGCCGGCGGTCATGCCGGACTCCTGCTCCCACAACCCCCACGCCAGCGAGAGGCCCGGCAGCCCCCGGGCCGACCGTTCCTGCGCCAGCGCATCCAGGAACGTGTTCGCCGCCGCGTAGTTCGCCTGACCCGCGGTGCCCACCAGGCCCGACACCGAGGAGTACAGCACGAAGGCCGCCAGCCCGGGGCACCGCTCCCGCGTCACCTCGTGCAACGCCCACGCGCCGTCCACCTTCGACCGCAGCACCTCCCCCAGCGCCTCCGCACCCAGCGACACCAGCACCCCGTCACGCAGCACACCCGCCACGTGGAACACACCCGTCAGCGGCCGCTCGGCCACCACCTCGTCGACCAGCACCCCCAGTGCCGTACGGTCGGCCGCGTCACAAGCCCGCACCACCACACTGCGCGCACCCAACTCCAACAGCTCGTCCCGCAGTGTCGCCGCCCCGGGCGCCTCCACACCCCGACGACTCACCAGCACCAGGTGCCGCACCCCGCACGCCACCACCAGATGACGCGCCAGCAACGCCCCCAGCACCCCCGTACCACCGACCACCAGCACCGCCCCCTCCGGATCCAACGACGCCGGAAGGGTGAGCACGTTCTTGCCGGTGTGGCGGCCCTGGCTGATGTGGCGGAAGGCCTCCCTGCCCCGGCGGACGTCCCGGACGGTGAGCGGGAGGTGGGTGAGCGCGCCGGCCTCGAAGAGGCGCACGAGCTCGGTGAGCATCTCCTGGATGCGGTCCGCGTCGACCACCATGAGGTCGAACGCCTGGTAGGAGACGTCGGGGAGGGACGCGGGGTCCCTGACGTCGGTCTTGCCCATCTCCAGGAACCGGCCGCCGGGGCGCAGCAGGCGCAGCGAGGCGTCCACGTACTCGTGGGCCAGCGCGTTGAGGACGACGTCGAAGCCGCCGTCCTCGCCGAGCACCCGGCGGAAGCCCTGCTCGAAGAGGAGGTCCCGGGACGAGGCGATGCGCTCGTCCGGCAGGCCCATCGAGCGCAGCGTGTCCCACTTGCCGGGGCTCGCGGTGCCGAAGACCCGCGCGCCGAGGTGGTGGGCGAGCTGGACCGCGGCCATGCCGACGCCGCCCGCCGCCGCGTGGACCAGCAGCGACTGGCCCGGGGCCAGGGCGGCCAGGTCGGTCAGCGCGTAGTAGGCGGTCAGGAAGACGACGGGAACGGCCGCCGCCTGGGCGAAGGTCCAGCCGTCCGGAACGGTGACGAGCATCCTGCTGTCGGTGGCCACCACCGGTCCGAACGCGCCGGGCAGCAGGCCCATGACCCGGTCGCCGGGCGCGAACCCGGTGACCCCGGGGCCGACCTCGGTGACCACGCCCGCCCCCTCGATGCCGAGCGGGCCCGCGTCGCCGGGGTAGAGCCCCAGGGCGTTCAGCGCGTCACGGAAGTTGAGGCCCGCGGCGCGGACGGCGACGCGCACCTCGCCCGGCAGCAGGGGGGCGAGCGCCTCGGGGCGGGGCCGGAGGGACAGCGCGTCGAGGGAGCCGCTGGCGCCCGGTTCCATCCGCCAGGCCGGCGCGCCCTCCGGGGGTGCGAGCAGCTCACGGGGTGTCTGCCGGGCCAGCCGGGCGGCCTTCAAGGTGCCGTTGCGCAGGGCCAGTTGGGGCTCTCCGGTGGCGAGCGCGGCGGCCACCAGCCCGGGGGTCGGGTCGGCGTCGGCGTCGAGCAGGACGAAGCGGCCCGGGTGTTCGGTCTGGGCGGTGCGCAGCAGGCCCCACAGCACGGATGCGGCGAGGTCCGCCACGCCTTCGGCCGCTTCGACGGCCACCGCGTTCCGGGTGAGGAGAACCAGGGGCGCGGAGGTCCGGTGCTCCTCGGCCAGCCAGCTCTTCAGCAGGCCCAGGACCTCCCGGGCGGCGTCATGGGCCGCGGACGGCACCGCGTGCTCCGGCGCGCTCGCCGTCCACGGGAGGACGGCCACCTCCAGGTCCTCGACCGCACCGGCCAGCGTGGTGAGGTCGGCGTGGCGGGTCACGCCCGGCAGGTCCGGGCCGCACGTGCCGAGGACGATCCAGCAATCCGTCGGCAGGTCCGGGGCGGGACCGGCCGGAGCGGTGGCGGCGGCCGGGTCCGGCACGGGCACCCACTCCACGGCGAACAGCGGCGTACGGCCCCCGCCCGCCGCCGAGTAGGGGCGCAGGGTCAGCGCTTCGACGGTGGCGACCGGCGCCCCGGCGGCGTCGCAGACGGCCAGGGCCACGGTGTCGGTGCCGGTGGGCGTCAGCCGTACCCGCAGCGCGGTGGCACCGGTGGCGTGCAGTTCGGCACCGGACCAGGCGAACGGCAGCCGGAGCCCGGCCGCCTGGTCGCCCTCCAGGACGAGCAGGTGCAGCGCCGCGTCCAGCACGGCCGGGTGCACTCCGAAACCGGAGGGCTCCACGCCGGCCGGGAGCCCGACCTCCGCGTACAGCACGTCGCCGTCGCGCCAGGCGGCGCGCAGGCCCTGGAAGGTCGGCCCGTAGTCGTAACCGCGGGCGGCCAGGGCCTGGTACGCGTCGGCCACGTCGAGGGGGGTCGCGTCCTTCGGCGGCCAGTCCGTCAGCGCGCTCCCGGTGCCTTCGGCCCCGGCGGCCAGCACGCCGGTGGCGTGGCGCCGCCAGGTGTCGCCGGAGCGCGAGAACACGGCCAGTGACCAGCGCCCCTCCTCCTCGGGGTCCAGCACCACGCGCAGGTCGGTCGGAGCGTCGGGGTGGAGGGACAGCGGGGCTTCCAGGGTGAGTTCGTCCAGCCGCCGGCAGCCGGCCCGGGCGCCCGCCGCGAGGGCGACGTCGAGCAGCGCCACACCGGGCAGCAGCACCTCCTCGCCGATGACGTGGTCCTCCGTCCAGGGGTGGGTCGTGGGCGACAGGCGGCCGGTGAACACCCAGCCCCTCCCGTCGGGCCGCTCGACCGCCGCGCCCAGCAGCGGGTGCCCCACCGTCTCCAGACCCGCCGAGGCCACGTCCGCGACGGCGGTGTCCTGCGTCAGCCAGTAGGACCGGTGCTGGAAGGCGTACGTCGGCAGCTCCACCGGCCGCGCGCCCGGGAAGAGCGGGGACCAGTCGGGCAGGTGGCCGACGAACGCGGCCTGGGCGACCGCGGTGAGCAGGGAGCCGCTCTCCGGGCGCCGGGCCCGCAGCAGCGGCAGGGTGACCGCGTCGGTCCCGGCCGGCAGGCAGTCCGGGACCAGACCGGTCAGGACACCGTCGGGGCCGAGTTCGAGGTAGGTCCCCACGCCGAGCCCGGCGAGGTGCTCGACCCCGTCGCCGAACCGGACGGCGCGGCGGATGTGGGACACCCAGTAGTCAGGGGAGCAGAGCTGCTCGGCGGTGGCCTCCCGCCCGGTCACGTTGGACACGACGGAGAGGACGGGGGCGCGGAAGGTCAGGCCTTCGAGGACGGTGCGGAACTCCTCCAGCGCGCTGTCCATGTGGGGAGAGTGGAAGGCGTGGCTGACCCGCAGCCGCCTGGTCCGGCGCCCCAGCGCCGCGAAGTGGTCCGCGACCTCGGTGGCGACCGCGGCATCACCCGAGACCACCACGGACCGCGGGCCGTTGACGGCGGCGATCCCCGCCAGGTCCTCGCGCTCTCCGAGGACCGTCAGGACCTCCTGCTCGGTGGCCTCCACGGCGATCATGGCGCCGTCGCCGCGGGCGGCCTGCATCAGCCGTCCCCGCGTCGCCACCATGAGCGCGGCGTCCGGCAGGTCGAGCACGCCCGCGACATGGGCGGCGGCCACCTCGCCGACCGAGTGTCCGAGCAGGTGGTCGGGCCTGATGCCGTAGTGCTCCAGGAGCCTGAACTGCGCGGTCTCCAGGGCGAACAGGGCCGACTGGGCGTACAGGGTGCGGTCCAGGAGCTCGGCGTCCGTACCGAAGACGACGTCCTTCAGGGGGACGGGCAGGTGCGCGTCCAACTGCGCGCACGCCTCGTCGAACGCCTTCGCGAAGACGGGGAAGTCCTGGTACAGGCTGCGGCCCATGCCGAGGCGTTGCGCGCCCTGGCCGGTGAAGAGCAGCGCGAGCCTGTTCGAGCCATCGGGGAGCGTGGTGGAGGGCGTGACGGTGACGTTGTCCGCCGTGCCGCCCTCGGCAAGGGTCCGCAATCCGGCGAGCAGTTCCTCCCGGTCGGCGCCCGTCACGACGGCACGCTGCTCGAACAGCGAGCGCTGCGCGACCAGCGACCACCCGGCATCGCCTGCCCCGACCTCCGGGTGCTCCGTCAGGTGCTCCGCCAGCCGGCCCGCCTGCGCCCGCAACGCCTCCACCGACCGGCCGGACACCACCCACGGCACCACATCATCAACAGGGCACCCAGCTGCGGTGGTTGGCTCTTCGGCGACCCCTTCCACGATCACATGCGCGTTCGTCCCACTGATCCCGAACGACGACACACCCGCCCGCCGCGGCCGGTCCAGCACGGGCCACTCCCGAGCCTCGGCCAGCAGCTCCACCCCGCCCGAGGACCAGTCCACATGCGACGACGGCACCTCCGCGTGCAACGTCCGCGGCAACACCCCGTGCCGCATCGCCAGCACCATCTTCATCACACCCGCCACACCCGCCGCGGCCTGCGTATGACCGATGTTCGACTTCACCGACCCCAGCCACAACGGCACTTCACGCCCCGCCCCATAGGCGGACAGCAAGGCCTGCGCCTCGATCGGATCGCCCAACCGCGTGCCCGTCCCGTGCGCCTCCACCGCGTCGACGTCACCCGCCGCCAACCCGGCATCCTCCAAGGCCCCGCGCACCACCCGCACCTGCGCCCGACCGCTCGGCGCCGTCAACCCGTTCGACGCACCGTCCTGGTTCACCGCCGAACCCCGCACCACCCCCAACACCCGGCGCCCAGCCCGCCGCGCGTCCGACAACCGCTCCAGCACCAGCACGCCGCAACCCTCACCAAACCCCGTCCCCTCGGCCCCCTCACCGAACGCCCGGCACCGGCCGTCCGGGGACAGACCCCGGTGCCGGGCGAACTCGATGAGGGTGGCCGGGGCCGCCATGACGGTGACGCCGCCGGCCAGGGCCATCGAGCACTCGCCCCGCCGCAGCGACTGCACCGCCAGGTGCAGCGCCACCAGCGACGACGAGCACGCCGTGTCCACCGACAGGGCCGGGCCCTCCAGCCCCAGCACATAGGACACCCGGCCGGACGCGACACTGCTCTCGTTGCCGGTCAGGACGTGCCCTTCGAACTCCACCGGGACCCGGGCGGGGGCGGGCCGGTAGCCGCTGGTCATCACTCCGGTGAAGACGCCGGTCGCACTGCCCTTCAGGGTGTCGGGACGGATCCCCGCCCGCTCCAACGCCTCCCACGACACCTCCAGCAGCAGCCGCTGCTGCGGGTCCATCGCCTCCGCCTCGCGCGGCGGAACGCCGAAGAACCCCGCGTCGAACAGGTCCGCGTCGTGCAGGAACCCGCCGCCGCGCGTGTACGTCCGCCCGCCTTCCCCCGCGTCGGGATCGGGGTCGTAGAGGTGCTCCAGGTCCCACCCCCGCCCCTCCGGGAGGCCGGAGATCGCGTCGCGCCCCTCCGACACCAGCCGCCACAGGTCCTCCGGCGACCGCACCCCGCCCGGGTAGCGGCACCCCATCCCCACGATCGCGATCGGCTCGTCGTCGTGGGGGGCGCGGAGGGGTGCGGTGCCGGTGTCGGTGCGTTCGCCCGCGAGTTCCGTGCGCAGCCACTCCGCCAGGAGGGCGGGTGTGGGGTGGTCGAAGATCAGGGTGGGCGGGAGGGGGACGCCGGTGGCGGCGGTCAGCCGTTCCAGGAGGTTGACGGCGTCCAGCGAGTTGAAGCCGAGGTCCTTGAAGCGGCGGGAGGTGTCGACCAGCCCGGGCTCCGGGTGGCCGAGCACGGCCGCGGCGTGTTCCCGTACGAGGCCCGTCAGTTCGCCGTGGCCGGGCCGCGACGGCCCGGGTGCGGGGGCCCCGGTCTCCGCTCCGAACGGCTCACGCCGGTCCGCCACCGCGGGCCCACGCCGGTCCGCCACCACGGTCTCGCGCCGGTCCTCGCCGTCGAGCCAGTACGACTGCCGCTGGAACGGGTAGGTGGGCAGCCGGAGCCGACGCCCGGTGCCCGTCCGGAGCGCGGGCTGCCAGTCGACCCACGCACCGCGCACGTGGAGCCGGGCGACGGAGTCCAGCAGACGGCGCGAACCGCCCTCGCCCCGCCGGAGCGTCCCGGTGACCGCCGCCGCGGCACCGACGGTCTGCTGGAGCGCGACGGTGAGCACGGGGTGCGGGCTGACCTCGACGAACGTCCGGTGCCCGGCCTCCAGCAGGTGCCGGGTGGCGGTCTCCATCCGGACCGGCCGGCGCAGGTTGCGGTACCAGTAGTCGGCGTCCAGCTCCGTGGTGTCGGTGATCTCACCGGTGACGGTGGAGCAGAACGGGATCCGCGACCGGCGCGGGGTGATCCCGGCGAGTTCCGTCAGCAGCGCGTCCCGCAGGACCTCCACGTCGCCGGAGTGCGAGGCGTAGTCGACCGGGATCGCGCGCACCCAGACGCCCTCGGCCTCGTACTCCGCCAGCAGCCGGTCGACGCTCCCGGGCGGACCGGAGACCACCGTGGACACCGGACCGTTGACCGCGGCGATCTCCACCCCGTCCCAGCCCCGTTCGAGCCGGTCGCGGACCTGCGCCACGGGCAGGGAGACGGTGGCCATGGCGCCGGTGCCCGCCAGCCGGCCGAGCGCGCGGCTGCGCAGCGCCACGATCCTCGCGCCGTCCTCGACGCTGAGGGCGCCCGCGACGCACGCGGCGGCGATCTCGCCCTGCGAGTGCCCCACCACCGCGTCGGGACGCACCCCGAAGGAGCCCCACACCTCGGTCAGCGCGAGCATCATGGCCCACAGCACGGGCTGGACGACGTCGACCCGTTCCAGGGGCGGGGCGTCGGGCGTCCCGCGCAGGACGTCGAGCAGCGACCAGTCGACGTGCGGCCGCAGCGCCCGGTCGCACTGCTCCATCCGCTCCCGGAAGACGGCCGAGGTGTCGAGCAACTCCCTTGCCATGCCGTCCCATTGGGAGCCCTGGCCCGGGTAGACGAAGGTGACCTCGCCGTCCTCGGCGACGCTGCCCCGGACCAGTGCCGGGTCGACTCCGCCGGGCTCGGCGGCGGCGGTCAGGGCCCGGAGGAACTCCTCGCGGTCGGCCGCGACGACGACCGCGCGGTGCTCCCGGGTCGCGCGCGTGGTGGCCAACGCGAGGGCCACGTCGGCGGGTTCGGCGTCGGTCTCCTCGGCCACGTACGACCGGAGGCGGTCGGCCTGGGCCCGCAGCGCCTCCGCTGTGGCACCGGACAGGACCCACGGCACCACGCCGGAACCGCCGTCCGCCGGCGCCCGGGTGTCCACGGCGGGGGCGGGCGGCTGGGACAGCACGACATGGCAGTTGGTCCCGCCGAGACCGAAGGAGCTGACGCCCGCGAGGCGGGTGCCGTCCGCCCCGGTCCACGGCAGGCGGTCCGTCACCATGCGCAGCCGCAGGGCGTCCATGTCGATCAGCGGGTTGGGGGTACGGAAGCCGAGGCTCGGCGGCAGCGTCGCGTGCTGGAGCGACAGTGCCACCTTGACCAGGCCGACCACGCCCGCCGCGGCCTCCAGGTGGCCGACGTTCGTCTTCACCGAGCCGACGTGCAGGGGGCTTTGGCCGGCCGTCCGGGCCGCGCCGAACACGGCGCCCAGCGCGGCGGCCTCGACCGGGTCGCCGACCCTGGTGCCCGTCCCGTGCAGTTCGACGTACTGGACGTGCGCGGGGTCGACACCGGCCCTCGCGCAGGCCCGCCGCAGCACCTCTTCCTGCCCGGCCCGGGCCGGCACCGTCAGTCCCTCTCCGCCGCCGTCGTTGTTCAGGGCGCTGCCGAGCAGGACGCCGTACACCGGGTCCCCGTCGGCGAGGGCCCGGCTCAGGGGCTTGAGCACCACCATCGCCCCGCCCTCGCCGCGGACGTAGCCGTTCGCCCGCTCGTCGAAGGTGAAGCAGCGGCCGTCGGGCGAGAGCGCGCCGAGCCCGGCCATCGCGTGCGCCGTGTCGGGCAGCAGGTTGAGGTGCACCCCGCCCGCCACGGCGAGCGCGGAGTCGCCGCGCCGCAGGCTCTCGCAGGCCAGGTGGACGGCGGCCAGCGACGACGCCTGGCCGGCGTCGACGGTGAGGCTGGGGCCGTGCAGGCCGAGGGCGTACGAGACGCGGTTGGCCGTCATGCCGCGCTGGGTGCCGGCGACGGTGTGCGGGGTCCGGGCGGCCGGCCCTCGCCGGTCGAGCAGGAGGCCGTAGTCGCCGGACGCCACACCGAGGAAGACGGCGGTGTCCTGGGAGCGCCAGGTCTCCGGGCGGATTCCCGCGTCCTCGAAGGCCTCCCAGCTCAGTTCCAGGGCCAGGCGCTGCTGCGGATCCATCGCGGCGGCCTCGCGCGGGCCGATCCCGAAGAATCCCGCGTCGAACCGGTCCACGTCCTCCAGGAACGCCCCCCACCGCAGGGCGGACGGCTCGTCGTCCCCGGTTCCCCCGGGACCGCCCCGGCGGTCGTCGGGAGTTTCGGTGACGGCGCTGCGGCCGTCCCGCAGGAGGTCCCACAACTGCCGGGGTCCGGCAGCCCCCGGAAGGCGGCAGGAGATTCCGACCAACGCGATGGGTTCCTCCGGCACCGACCGATTTCCCGCGGAATTCACGGAGGCCTCGGAATGCCCATGGCGGAGATCAGACATGACGCCCCCTGTTATCACTTCGAACCGACCGACGGCATGACGGAACGCATCCCGGAGAACCAGGGAAAGGAAAGAGAGATTCGGAATTCCCCGTCAGAACACTGTGGAACACGGCACACGGCCCCCAGAGACTGACATACGCACCGCACCGCCCGACAAGCCCGTTCGACGGCCGACCACGCGTTTTCGGCCCATCTGGCGGAAGACCGCAGGTCAACGTCCGCCCCGGTCCCACCTGGTGGTTTCCGGAAGATCACGGTCCGGCACGGCCGGTCGCGGAACCCGCCGTCACCACGGACGTCTGAGCGATCTCGGCAAGAAATCGACGGGACATGTTTGGGCACCCGTGGGACTCCCGCACCCGGGACACCGCCCCGATCGTCCGTATCCTGCGGGCATGACGAGCCCAGCCGCCGCCCCCGTTCCCGTCGCCCGCCACGCCGCCGCCCACGCCTCGTCCGTGCGGGAGATCCTCGAACTCACGGCGCGGCCGGAGGTGATCTCCTTCGCCGGCGGCCTGCCCGCCCCGGAGCTCTTCGACGTCGCCGGCCTGCGGGCCGCGTACGACCACGTGCTGGCCACGGCCCCGCACCGCGTCCTCCAGTACTCGACCACCGAGGGCGACCCGGCGCTGCGGGCGGCCGTCGCCGAGCGGCTGGGCTCCCGCGGCCTGCCCACTCGACGGCGCTGCTGGCCCCCGGTGACACCGTCCTCGTGGAGAACCCCACCTATCTGGCGGCCCTGCAGTGCTTCGCCTTCGCGGGAGCCCGCGTCGTCCCGGTCCCCTCCGACGAGGACGGCGTCGACCCGGTGGCGCTGGCCCGCCTCGTCGCCTCGGAGCGGCCCAGACTCCTCTACCTCGTCCCCAACTTCCAGAACCCGACCGGCCGTACGCTCCCCGTCGAGCGCCGCCGGGCCGTCGCGGAGGTCGCGGCCCGCCACGGCCTGTGGATCGTCGAGGACGACCCCTACGGCGAGTTGCGGTTCGACGGCGCTCCGCTGCCGTGGATCGCCTCGCTCGACGCCGCGGCCGACCGCACGGTGCTGCTCGGCAGCCTCTCCAAGACCATGTCCCCGGGCATGCGCCTCGGCTGGCTGCGCGCTCCGGCCGAACTGCGCCGCGCCTGTACGACGGTGAAGCAGACCACCGACCTGCACTCCTCCACCGTCGACCAGGCCGCCGCCGCCCGGTACCTCACCCATGCCGACCTCGACGCGCACCTGACGCGGGTCCGCGCCGCCTACCGGGAACGCCGTGACGCGCTGCTCGACGGCCTGCCCCAGGCGCTCCCCCACGGAAGCACCTGGAACCGGCCGGACGGCGGGATGTTCGTGTGGGTGCGCCTGCCGGACGGGCACGACGCCACCGCCCTGCTGCCCCGGGCCGCGGCCCACGACGTCGCCTACGTACCCGGCGCGCCGTTCTTCGCGGACCGGCCCGACCCGGCGACCCTGCGGCTGTCGTTCACCGGACACCCCGCCGAGGCGATCAGGGAGGGACTGACCCGCCTCGCCGGGATCTTCGGGTGACCATCGGGGCCCGCCGACACCCGGCGACGGCGGGGCCGGCGCCCGGCAACGGCGCGGGTATGCTCCCGTTCTGACGGTGCGCTCCCGTACTTGTGGACACTCGTGCGCAAGCCGCCGTCACCTACAATGCGGCCATGACTGGCTTACTACGCCTACGGGTTGCGCGAGGAGCTTCCTTGTCCGGTGACACGCCTCGACGACTGGGCACCATGACAGCCGTGGCAATCGCACTGCTGGCGTCGGATTTCATCACCAAACAGATAGCGCTGACACATTTCTCGGGGACCGATCCGACATCGACCCTCGGCGGGCTTCTGAAATTCACGCTGGTCTTCAATTCGGGCGGGGCGTTCTCCATCGGCGCGGGGGAGACCTGGTTCTTCACCACGGTGAAGATGCTGGTCATCGTCCTCATGCTGGTGGTGTCGCCCCGGATCCGCACCCCCCTCTGGGCGGTCTCCTTCGGGCTGGTCATCGCCGGTGCGGCCGGCAACCTCATCGACCGGCTGTTCCGGGACCCGTCCCCGTGGGAGGGACGCGTCGTGGACTGGATCCAACTGCCGCACTGGCCGGTCTTCAACCTCGCCGACTGCGGCGTGGTCTGCGGCAGCGCCCTGGTGATGTGGGCCTCGATGCGCGGCATCCGCCTGGACGGCACGCGCGCCACCGAGGAGCCGGCCGAGCCGGACGCGACGGAACGGACCGCCGAGGTGAAGAACCCATAGGGCAGCCGGCCGTCCGGACCGGGGAGAGCCGCCCGGCCGGCCCCGAACCCGCCTGCGGGGCCCCCGGGTCGTGCGCCGGGCCCCGCACGGGGCCCCTTCCTCACGCCGCGGCGTGGTCCCTGAGCAGTCCGTACCGCTCGGCCAGGACGGCGGCCTGGGTCCGGTTGCGGACGCCCAGTTTGGCGAGCAGCTCGCTGACGTAGTCCTTGACGGTCGCCGGGCGGAGGTACAGCCGCTCGGCGATGTCCGCGTTGGACAGACCCTCGCCCAGGCAGACCAGGAGTTCCCGCTCACGGGCGTTGAGCCGGGCCGGGACCTGCCGGTCGGGCGGCTCGGGAGCCACCGCCGGGGCGGCCGAACGGAGTTGCGGGAAGACCACGGTGCCGCCCGAGGTGAGCACCCGGACGGCGTCCAGCAGCAGGCCGCTCGGGGCGTTCCGCCGGAGGTAGCCGACCGCGCCGTGCTGCAGCGCCCGGTTCAGCAGGTCGCCGTCCTCCTCCGTGGCCAGCATGGCCACCCGGGGCGCCCGGGGCAGGTAGATCAGCGAGAGCAGGGTGTCGAGGGCCGCGTCGGCCTGGCGGCCGAGGTCGAGCAGGACCAGGTCGGGCTGGAGCGCGCGGGCCCGCTCGACCGCCCGGTCCACCGGACAGTCCGCCACCACCGTCAGCACGGGGTCGGATTCGATGATCAGGCGCAGTCCCGAAGCGACCGGTGGCTGCCGGATATTCCCAACCACTCCCTGAAAGTGGCGAGCTGGAGATTAACATGTCCGTTTTCTCGACCCCGAAGAAGCGCATCGCCGCCGCCGGCGCGGCCGTTGCCGGTCTGAGCGCCCCGCTCCTGCTGGCCGCCACCACCCCTGACGTGCTGACCGGCTACTTCGGTCTGGAGTACAAGAGCGCCGACCGCGTGCTGACCGCCATCGAGGCCGGCACCGACGTCGCCGCCGCCCTCTCGCTGTTCGGTGGCGTCACCGCCGCCGGCGGCGTGGCCATGTGGATGCTCAAGAAGGCGATCACCGCCGGCGGCCGCCGCGCCATCATCGCCTGACCC